>DATNPC010000569.1:0-13056 GCA_036703375.1 Allocoleopsis sp. | reverse complement strand
CGATTATCCGGTTGGGTTGGTGATTGCGCCAATTATGCCGATTGAGGATTGGGAAGACCACTACACTCAATTGTTCGATCGGATTAGTGCAGCTCTTGACTTTGACGGCGACCTGACTTTTGAACTGATCTCGCACCGTTTCACACCCGGTTCTAAAGAGGTGTTGCAGACTTGGTATCCCCACAGCAAGCTAGACCTAGATGAATCGGGTCGTGTGATTAAGCGCAATAAGTTTGGCGGCATTAAGTATGTTTATGATACCAACACGATGAAGATGCTACGCGACTTTTTTGAGGGTGAGATTGTCCGACGCTTTCCGAAGGCACAAATTCTCTATTGGACATGATTGCCTAGTGGTTGAACGGCGATCGTTGGGAACTCAGGTTTTTAAGGATGAGTTGCTGGAGTTGGTTGTTGCTTAATTTGGCGATCGCGAAGCGGAACCTTCGGTTCATCGCGTTTTGCCCGATGAGTAGAATGGTGTAACTGAAGTGGAGCCTCCTGCTGGCGATAGCGATCGGGAAAAGTTGGGCAATGGGAGTTAGAACCTGATGGGCTTTACTAGAAACCGTTCTGTTTGGTATTTAGACTAAGACGCTCTGACTCAGCTGCGCTGAGTAGAGCGAAACGCCCTTGCAGTGGCATATTGGAGTATAAATTGATGACAAATTGGCTCAAGAACACTGTCCTTGAGCAATGCTAAGTCAAAAGAGAAGGATTTAGGGCATTAAGACGACTTGTTTCAGTGTTTTTTAACTCGATTAGGGTTTGGCAAGACGCCCTGCTCGTCGCGGCTCAATACGTTCAACTCGCAACAGTTGCATCGGGTGTGAAGCTGCGCCTCGGAAATGCAAGTTTGACCACAGACGGATTCTCAGGAGTCCTAGCTTTGAGTCATCCACTTCTAAGTGCTCATCCGCTTTCCCCCAAGGATAACGTGAGTGCATGATAGATATTCGGATTGAGTCGAGAGATAGGCGTGAAAAAGTGCGAAATAACCCTCAAAACCTTGTAGAGTTTTGCTTGCAAGTTTCAGGCTGGTAGGGGAAGCTGGCATAAACTGCTAAGCATGAGCTATCAATCAGTTCACGCTCCGGCTAAGCTTGATCCAGAATCGGTACACGGTCGGCTAACTGGATAAACGGTGAAGGATGGCGCAGATGCAATGAGACAAATAATCTTAATTACTGCTGCAATTCTGGCTCCTCTCTGGTTAGCCACTTCTGTAGAGGCTCAAATAATATTCACTCCACCAAACTTTAACCCGCCCGATACCCCACCAGAGGGGAGAACACAAGGAGGGGGGTCGCGTAGTTCATTCGTCCAGCAAGGGAAGCCACTAACGGCTTTAATACCAAAAACTCAGCTGGGTTTGACTATGGCTAAGTACCCGACATTTTTTATCTATGTTCCTCAATCTTCAGAACACATGGCGGTGTTCACCCTCTTGGATGAAGATAACAAGATTGTCTACGAAACACGGGTGACACTCCCCAACCAAGCCGGAGTTGTAAGTTTCAGCCTCCCGGATACAGGAACTTTAGCTCCTTTAAAGGTTGGCAAGCCCTATCAGTGGTACTTCAGTATAGTTTATGACTTTGACGACCGTTCTAAAGACCGTCTCGTACAAGGATGGATACAACGAGTTGAACCCAGCCCAGACTTAACTCAGAAGTTAGAGCAGACTGATTCTAAAAACCGCCCAGCTCTCTACGCATCTGCTGGAATTTGGCACGACACCCTTACCACTCTAGCCCAACTGCGCCGTTCCACTCCTAACGATGCTACCTTAGCTCAGCAATGGGAAGAGCTACTGAAGTCAGAGGCAGTCGGACTCAATGACATTGCCAAAGAACCTCTTCTAGAGAAATTGTCGGCTTTGGACTCAAGCCCAGCACCACCTCTAGATACCGAAAATGCACCCAATCGCTCAGAAGCTGGGAAACCTGGTGCGGGGGGAGGATTTAATCCTCCAGAGTTCGGATCACCTGGTAGAACTGCCGGTGGAGGAACGCGATGAAGAGAAACGAAGCAACTTCCAAGCTTCGCCGTTCTCATTGCCTTTGCCCTCTAAGTGTTGCTGTACTCGCCTGCATCACTTGTTCATTGTATGGACAACCCAGCAAAGCATCTTTCCCAACAGGTGTATTAAGAATTCCAGATGTTCTAGGGCAGGGGAACACGACTCAAGACCGAAAAGCTGAGGCGGAGAATCTATTCCAAAAAGGCATTGAGCAATTTCGTCGCAGCCAGTTTCGAGAAGCGTTGGAATCTTATCAACAGGTTCTCAAACTGCGTCAAGCCATCGGCGACAAGGCTGGCGAGGGAGAAACCCTTTACAGAATAGGTGTTACGTACCGTTATTTAGCTCGATATCCCCAAGCACTGGAAGCCGTCGAGCGGGCGTTGACCATTGCTCGATCGCTTGACGATAACGCCCTCATCGGACGCACGCTCAACGAGATTGGTTTCATTTACTACAGGCTGAGCCAATATCCAAAAGCCAAAGATCTTTACCAACAAGCCTTAGCAATCGCTAGAGAAATCAACGACCGGACGGTTGAAGCCTACATCCTCGACAATATGGGCGTGGTTTACTACAGACAAGGTGAGTATGACCGAGCCTTAAAATTCCACCAGCAAGCCCTAACCTTGAGCCGGGAAGTTGGCGACCGAGCTGCCGAAGGGCTGATTCTCAGCAATATTGGAGTTGTTTACGATAGCTTGGGCGACTATTCCAAAGCCCAGATGTTTGCTCGTCAAGGATTAGCCATCATCCGAGACGAAGGCGATCGCTTTATAGAATCGCGCATTCTCAACAACATTGGTGTTACTTACGGGAATCTGGGTCAGTATGACCGGGCGCTAGAATTTTATCAACAGGCGCTTGCTATCCGTAGAGAAATCGGCGACAAAGCAGGTGAAGGATTTACGCTCAACAACATCGGAACGGTTTACTACAGTTTGGGGCAGTATTCTCAAGCCTTGGAGTTTTACCAGCAAGCTTTAGCAATTCGGAAGGAAATTAGCGATCGCATCGGCGAAGGGCTAGCTCTGAGTAACATCGGTGCAGTTTACTGGAGTTTAGGTCAGTATTCACAAGCGCTGGAGTTTTATCAGCGATCGTTGGCGATCGCAAAAGAAATTGGCGATCGTCCCGGAGAAGGATACATCCTCAGTAGCATAGGAGGTGTGTATTCCAGTTGGGGTCAGTATGCACGGGCATTGGAGTTCTATCAGCAATCCTTAGCGATTGTGAAAGAAATCGGCGATAAGGCTGGGGAAGGACGCACACTCAATAGCATTGGAGGCGTTTACTATAGTCTGGGTCAGTATGCCGAGGCATTGAAGGTTTACCAGCAAGCCTTAGCGATCCATCGCGAAATTAGAGATAAGGCGGGTGAAGGAATCACTCTCAACAACATTGGCTTGGCTTACAATTTTCTCGGTCAGTATGCCGAGGCACTGGAAGTTTATCAGCAAGCCTTAGCCATCCGTCGCGAGATTGGCGATCGAGCTGGGGAAGCAAGTACACTCAACAATATTGCTCTAATTTACGACTCCCAAGAGCAGGAGCGCGAAGCAATAGTCGTTTTCGGGCAAGCTTTAGCCATTCGTCGCGAGATTGGCGATAAGGCGGGAGAGGGAATAAGCCTCAACAACATCGGAGGAGTTCACAAAAAATTGGGCGAGTATTCCCAAGCCTTGGAAGCTTATCAACAGGCATTGGGCATTTTCCGAGAAATCGGTAATCGTCCGGGAGAACGGAGCGCCCTTAGTAACATCGGTTCTCTGCTAGAGCAACAGAATCAAACCGAGCTAGCTATTATTTTCTACAAGCAATCCGTCAATGTTACTGAGGCGATTCGCCAAGATTTACAAGCTCTTTCGTCCACGCAGCAGCAATCCTACACTACAACTGTTGCCGATACCTATCGCCGTCTGGCTGACCTGCTGTTAAAACAAGACCGAGTATTGGAAGCCCAACAAGTCCTAGATTTGCTTAAAATTCAAGAGCTAGACGATTACCTCCGCAACGTTAGAGGCAAGAATGATCGTGGCTTGGGTATTGAGTTGCGACCTCAAGAGCGGCAAATTCTAGAGAATTACACCGTCCATCAAGACGAAGCGATCAAACTGGGTAAAGAACTCGCTCAATTGCGACAGATTCCACCGACTGTGCGAACACCAACTCAAACGCAGCGTATTGCTGAGCTAGAGCAAATTCAGCAACAAATGCGCCAACAATTTAACGACTTCATCCGTAGTCCTGAAATCGTAGCACTGGTGCAACAGCTCAATCGAACTACTGGAAGCCAAAATCTGGCTTTACCCAATCTCAACCGCTTACAGCGACAGTTACAGCAGGTAAAGCCAATCGCTGTGGTTTTATATCCTTTAATTCTTGAAGACCGACTGGAGCTGGTACTGGTTACGCCTTACTCTCCCCCAATCCGTCGCACGGTGCCAATCAAACGAGAAAACCTGAATCAAGCCATTGTAGAATTTCGTCGCGCTATCACCAATCGTGTAGGTTCTGCCGACAGGGTTAACAAACCTGCACAACAGCTTTACAACATACTGATTAAACCGATTGAAAACGACCTCATCCAGACCAATGCTCAAACGATTATTTACGCACCTGATGGACAATTGAGATATATCCCCTTAGGCGCTCTTTCTGATGGCAAGCAGTGGTTGGTGCAGCGCTTTAGCATCAACAATATTACTGCCGCCAGCCTCATTGACTTCAATCCGTCACGTCGTTCCACGCTCCCCCGCGTCTTAGCGGCTGCATTTAGTGAGGGAAGTCTCGAATTCCAGGTTGGGAAACAGCGGTTTGCCTTTACTGGGTTAAGGTTCGCGGGTCGTGAAGTAGAGAATATTGCCGCGCTCATTCCAGATACTAAGGAACTGTTGAACCGCGCCTTTAGTCGCGAGGCTACTATCCCTCAGTTAAACGACTATAATATCGTGCATCTCGCTACCCATGCGGTTTTTGTGCCGGGTCAGCCGGAGGAATCGTTTATCTTGTTTGGCAATGGCGATCGCGCCACTCTCCGAGACATTGAAACCTGGAACCTCACACATACAGATTTAGTGGTGCTTTCTGCCTGCGAAACAGGTGTAGGCGGGATTCTAGGCAATGGCGAGGAAATTCTCGGCTTAGGCTACCAGATGCAACAAGCTGGAGCCTTGGCAACGATTGCATCTTTGTGGGTTGTTGACGATGAAGGGACAGAGGTGCTGATGAATGCGTTCTACAAAACGTTGCGACAGGGGAACACAAAAGCCGAAGCGCTGCGGCAAGCGCAAATTACCTTACTCAACAGTGAATACAGCGCTCCTTACTACTGGGCACCCTTTATTTTAATTGGCAACGGCTTTTAACCAACCGACCAGATTGAGTTAGTCCCTATCTATGTCATCCAACTCTCCTCATCCAAGTAATTGGTACGGATGAAAATCACACAGCTAACTCAAAACTCTCAAAAAATGAAGCACGACAGGGTACTCCCCAGACGACCTTGTACTTAAACGTGCCGTAGTAAGTCCCAAATGCTCCACTTGACCGGAACGATCGCAAAGTCGTGTTGAGAACCTTTGCTTTCCTCAAGCGCTCGTGAAAGTTAACCAGATTATCAGGTTGAAAATTTAGCTCTTGGCGTCGTTCAAACAGTTGCTGAACGTCGTAGCCGATGATGACATCGTACCGTTCGTTAACGAAGTCCAGAACGTGCCTATTAATCTCCAATACTTTGTAATTGTTCATTGACAGTAATGAAGCAGGTAGCGGTGATTGCCGGACTTCTTGAATGGTTTCCTCACTCTCATCGAGCGGCGTTACCAGTTCACTCGTCTGCGGCACCTGAATAGGACTCTCATCCACAGGCTGTTCTGAATCACCTGATTCATTCGGTAATGTTGGAGAGTTAGCAGCAAACTTGTAGGAAATCGAATAAGGAACGCGGCAATTAGGAAACTTGAACAACGTTTTCGTTGGCACTTGCTGCCATTTCCCGTACCGTTTCAGCGCTGCCAGGTAATAATCCTTGAGTTTGCGAGCTATATCTGCGGTTGGGCAACTCAGCGTGACAAACACCTCTTTGTCCTTCATCTGAGTTGAGATCGCGCAGTCAGCTAGCAGCAATTTTCCTTCTGGGTGCTGACAAATCAACCAAATGACTTGCTCTTGGAAAAAAGCGACCGTTTGTTCTCTGGGTAAATTCAAAATTGGCAGACTCAGTTCCCGCATCCGTTTGATTAAGCTGGCTGCCATGTCGTCGCCACTAGGGAATTCAGGATTTTTAAGCATAAGTTTCTATCCCGTTTGGGTCAATGAGTGCAGTTTCTCCCAATAGGCTACATCCAATCCTGTCTTTACAAAACATTTAGAAGCTGAAAGCCACTTGTCTTTTATGCAAGAATTGATAATGCAAGAATTTTGAATTGTTTTGACAAGTCTACTTTTGTTTGAGAGCCTCTTCTACTTGGGCCAACTTTTGACGTAAGAGTTCCTGTAACTCTCTAAGTTTCTCGGGTTCAGCTTTTGCCAACATCTCGCTAGAGAGTTTTTCCAAGCTTCCCGTAGCTTTTAAAACTTGCTTAGCAGCAGGAGGAGAAGGCGTTGGAGACGAGGCAGCAACCGAAGACATCACTTCGCTGACTAATTTTCGGGTGTCTTTAACAGACAGTTTTTCAGCAATAACTTTCTGCGTCGTTTCGACCCGGATGGACTCCGCTTCTTCCTCAGTCTTCCCCAAATTCTTAGCGGAAAGTTTCTGCAAGCACATCGCATGAACGCCTTTGAGACCACTAGACCGGATAGCCCCTTTGAGGTCAACAGCCAGCGATAGCATGGGAAAAATGTTGGCATCAATGGAAGCGGGATTGAGCTGTAAATCCAACAGTAACGCCAACACGGACTGTTCTCTCTCATCTAACCCAAGCGCCGCTAAACCCTCTTGTTGTTCTTTCTCATGAGCCGTCATCAACTCAACCACTTGGTTCATGCGTCCCTGTTTGTTCAACCGCCGCACGGCTGTCGAGAGGATGCGGGGAATAGAAGGAGCGTCCAGACCCGTATGGTCAGCCAATTCCCGCACAATTGCCTCTGCTTTATCCAGAGGATTGAGGTCTTCCCGGTGCAAGGAGGTTAATAAAGCTTTGCGGTGGAGAGCGACGGGTTCGGGAATAATCACAGCTTGTAAGCTATCCCACCCTAAAGCTTTGGCACTTCGCCAACGCCGCTCCCCATCAAATATCACCAGGTCTCCCCGTTGAATTAAAATAATCGGCTCTAGCTGTCCATCACTTTTGAGCGATCGCGACATAGACTCGATACTTTCAGGCAAAAACGTCTGCCTGGGTTGCTCTGGGTTCGGTTCAATTTGAGCGAGTGGAATGGACAAAATACCCGCCTGAGATTGCAATTGAGACCGCAAAGCAGTGAGAGGAGCTTCTAATTCAGTTGAACCCTTAGCACGAAGTTCTTCAATCTCGGCTTTGAGCCGCTGAATTTCAGCCTCGGCTTCCGATAACTGCAATTCTTTCTGTGCAGACGAAAAATAATTGGTAATGTTTGGAGCTTTACGACCACTCATGATGATTTTTTAGCTTTCTTCTGATTCGGTTTTCCGATTAGATTTGCCAAATGTGAAGCGATTTCTTTAAAGTCACCCAAAGCCGGATGAGTTTTGCGATAAAGATGTATTGGCAACCCTTGTCCCGTCGCATTGATAAATTCAGCACTATTGCGAATAGCTGGAAAGACGCGGATATTCATTTGTTCGAGCTGAGCAGGTAATAATTCCTTGAGCTGTCGATGCGCCGCTTTTCTGGAATCATATTGACTTGGCACAAATCCCAGGACTTCCGGACTCGGTTTTAGGCGTAAGTGCCGACAATGGTAGTAGTACCACTCCAGTAAATGGGCAGAACCTTGAATCGACTTCGGTTCGAGTTGCACGGGAACCACTAAATGCGTGCAAGCCGCCAGTGCCATCAACGGCAAAGGCCCAAGAGTAGCTGGACAGTCAAAAATAATCAGGTCATGTTCTAGGGGATAGTCGGTTAAGCAGTCCCCTAAAAGGTAAGCTCCGCGTTTGTGCAATACCAGCTCATCTGCCGTTTGTGTTAGTACCATCCCACCCTGACAGAGGACTACGCGATCGGTGTATTCGCTCCAGCAAGGAGTAAGCGGCCAGTTCCCATCAAACTTATCTGTGAGTACAGCCGCTAGTGTTTGTTCGGGTTCGGGCGGATTCAAGCCACAAAAGAGCGTCAGCGAACCTTGGGGGTCGAGATCCATTAGCGCTACGTTGAATCCGCGTTGCCCCAGTTCATAAGCCAGATGAACCGAAAGTGTGGTTTTGCCACTGCCACCGGCATTGCTGATGACAGCTAATCGAATTTGCATACCAACGAAAAAGTTGAGTGCTATGTGAGCATCATATATCGATATATGATCGCTTGAACGTCGCTTCGCTCCTAATTCAAAATTCAAAATTATCAATTCAAAATTACAAGACGCTCCTACGTCGCTACCGCTGCGCTATCAGATGGGTCTTGAACCCCACCTGATTGAAGACCACTGAAACATAGTTTCAGTGGGAGCCTGTACTCGGAAATTGATTAATTCAAAAGTATTCTTCCTGAGTGAACTTTGAATTTTGAATTTTGAATTCAAAAAAGGTCAATCTCCCTGTTCGTAAGGAATTTGCAACAACTCCACCGCTTTCTGCTTCGCCACCTCCCCTCGGCGGTCGTATTTAGAAGTCGTCAGAGGTGAGGCATGACCTGCCAATAGGGAAACCGTCACCAAGTCCGCGCCCGCTTCCAGCAAGTCGCTGATAAACGTCCTTCGGCAGTCATGGGGAGAAAAAGAATCTACCTCGGCTTGGAGTGCTCGTTTTTGCAAAATATACAGCACCGCTTGGTCAGTCAGGCGTCGCGACATCACCCGATTCCCCTTACTGATGGGATACAACAAAGGTCCTGCTTTTACCCCTCTAACCTTCAGCCAATCTGCCACCACCCGACGCCCACTGCTGGGCAGGTACACCGTCCGGTCTTTGTCACCCTTACCTCCACGCACCTTCAGCGCACCCGTGTTAGGGTCAAAGTCCTTTAAGTCCAGGGATACCACTTCACTCCGACGCAACCCCGAACCCAACAGAATTGCCAGCAGCGCTGCATCACGAACTCCACACTTGCTGGAATCGTTTCGGCAAACCTTCATCAGGGCAGCAATCTCTGACTTGTTGAGCGCCCTACCCCGTAACTCCTTGCTGCCTCTAACACTCTCAATATCAACCGCCTCAGCGTAATCAATTGCTGACATCAGCTTCAGCTTCTTCGCCTCCTTCAAAACCCGGCGCAAGGCGCACAGCATTTGGTTCACAGTTGTTGGAGCAAACTTTTCTACCAAAACCGCCCTCACCGCCGCCGTGTGCTGATATCGCAGTTGACCCCAGTCCAAGGTAAGGGCATCGCAACAACCAGAAGTCAGGAGATTGGCAATCAGATCTAAACAACGCCTCATGGTTTTCTTCGACCGAGGACTTAGCTTAGAGAGATACACCAATGCCGGCTGTTGGGTATAAGGCAGTGGTGCCTTCAGTTGCAGGGGGTGGTGGTCTTTTGATTGGACTTCAAACGTATCGAGCGCATCACTCATTCTGGACGGAAAGCGAGGGACTGGGCAAGCTTTCCCTCACTTTACTGCTGAACCAGGGCTATCTGTAGGAAAATGCTAATTCGTTAGCGCAATCAGTGCTATGTCCGCTTCCGGATGAGAGAATTGTGCCAGAAGCTTTCAACAGGAGAGCCATAGCACCCAAATCTAGAATTAGCTTGACCTTTAGGCTATCATAACCAGACGGTTACTTATTCAAAGTATCGTTATCAAAAGTAATTCTGGCGTAGAGCTTTTCTATGTTCTCCAAGTGAATGAGCTGGTGCGTACTGAACCACTCCCTGGTTTGCAACACGTCGAGCATCTTCTCCTCAATCTCATCTAGCTCTAGCTTTCGCAGCCGCAGCACCCGATGTGCCACATCCTTAAGTTGAGGTGAGGGATTATCGATAGGTTGAAGGTCAAAGGGTAGCAGTTGCACCTGAGTTGAGCCGACATCCACTCTCAAGCTACCCAGTTCCCCAATCTCTAGCACCATCCCCCATAACCCGTTGTACTTTCGAGTCATCGCATCAATTGAGGTCGTGCGAGCGAGGTCGATTCTGACCAAATCGCCAGCGGCGAACAGACATGGTGGCGGTGCTTTAGCAATCAAGGTCAACTCCTGAGGTGAAAAGTTCTTCTTCTCGTTAGTTTCCTCTAAGCTAACTGAAAGAAGTCCCTCCACAAGCATGAGGAGTTCCACCCGTCCCCATGCTCTGTAATAGGGATTGTCTGGATCGATAACTTCTACCCAATCTCCAACGCCATACCCCTCAAAACTGGGGTAATGAGATGACAAGCGGTAGCCATTTTGTCGAACGAGCTTTTCAGCTTGCTTGGTAGTCTGGGCATCACCTTTTGCAATTAGCTCTAAAACAAGGGCACTTTCGTGGACGGGCTTTTTAAGGAGTCGATGGGCGGCATCTACACTCTGGCGATTCAGTACAAAGCGCAGAGCCTTAGCGACTGCCTGATTTCCTTGAGTTTCCTCCTCATCTATGCGTGCCACTACCTTTGACGCTTTCTCATAGGTTTTTCCTGACCCCAAGCCAACACGAGTCGCCAGGGCGTCACGGGTTTTTCCCACCGTTTCCCGATGTGGAAAATTTTCCACATCGGGGCGGCAATCTCCCAGCTTTAGGGTAGCGAGTTTTCTCTTTCTTGCCAGTTCGCTCTCAATTTCCTTCCAAGCATCAGCTTCCCTGACTTTCTGCTCAATGGTTTTCTGTCGAGAATCATTTTCTAAAAGCAGCGCTTCGAGTTCGGCGGTAGCACTCTCAAATTCCCTCACCTCCACCGGCACTGTCTCGAGATCGAGGACAAGTGCTGCCATCCGGCGTCGGTGTCCTGAAATAACAATGCGAGCGGGAGTTATGACTAACGGCTTTATCCATCCTGAATTGCGGATGGATTCCACCAGTTGAGAAACATCTTCATCCTCACCATAGATCCTGGCATTACGGGGATGGGGTACGAGAGAGTGGGGAGCAACTTGGTGCAAACCGACAGCTAGCTTGGTCGGTACTGCTACTGCGGAGGTTGCTCCTTCCATAGCTGTATCCGGTGTATTGTGCGATGTGGAATCGACAGTTGTGCTGAGCGCTACCTGCTCGTTCCACACCAGAGGTAGGGGGTGAATTGGTGGCATAGCTGGCTCACTGCGCTTGCAGGTCTTCTCGTTTTACTGCGATTCCGGATTCCCAGTTGTTGGCATTGGCAGGACGGACGTAGCACATCGTTTCAGGATGGCTGTGAGTCTCATCTAGAATGACCACGCTAGTTCCCGGCTCAATGATGCATAGCTGCGATCGCTTTTGTCCTTGGATGTCTACAGTTCCAGTGGCAGGACGTTCTCCAGAGTATCGATATTGGGGAGATAAAGCCTGCTGTGGGGTGGAACTTGTCGCCATACCGTTACTGGATAGGGCAGTTTCAATAGGCTGAAGCTGCTCTGCCGCGAACCAGGATGAGAAATTGTAGTTTTCCTCAACAACGTTGTAGGGGCACTCGTAGTCTGAATCAATGTCTGCAATTGTTCCAGTTTTGCCCACCCGATCGGGTTCTCCCGATATGACACGCACTTTACCCCCTTTCTGGAAAGGGCTTTCTACAACTGTGCATACTGCTACAGTTGCTTGGAGGTCACAGAGGGTTGTTTTGGGAGGACGCTGTATTGGGCTGCTCTGAGGTAAGTCGTTGCTTGCGTTTTGTTGGAAGTGCCGATCGATTGTTGGAATTTCTGAATCTTCCTCTAACCCAGTATTTTCAAGGTTTAAAGGGGTATTTGCTGAAATGCTGGATTGTTGGTCTGTAGCTGTCGAACTATCTTTCTCTGGCAATTCCACTTGAGTGGTAGCTCCTGGCTTATCTTCCTCCAACAATTCCAACACTTCAGCAGAATGCGTCGAACCGTTGTTTTGATAGGGTTCTGGCTCCTGCCAATTCTTCAGCAGTTCTTCAGCAAATTCAACAACTTCTCCTGATGAAGAGCCGTCAGATGGGTCGGGAGTGTTGGGAGTATTGGGGGGGTGGCTATCTCCACCTCCCAGCACAGACCGGATGACCAGTCCCCAAGAACGTTTCACCTTAACAAGCTGCGCTCGACCCATCGCCACCATGTCCTTGAACAGCTCCACAATCTTTGGAGCTTTTACCCCCTCAAGTTGTGGAATGCGTGCTGACTGAACCATGCGAGCTGTCAGGACATCGGCTTTGCCCTCGAACCTGACACATAGTTTTTCAAATTCCCGGTAAATCGCAGCTAAGCCGGTTTCCCGTTGTATTGAGGCTTCACCTTGAGCGCGGATAATGGAGAGCTGACCCAGGAAGAATTGCATCAGGCGGATGGCAGCTTTCATCGTTCTTCCACCAATTTGGGTGGTAGGCAGTTTGCCCGCTGCTACAGCATTTAAGCAGTGTAGAACTAAGGCGATGCGAGCGGCTTGTCCTTGTGCCTTGCCATAAACGGCTCGCAATCCCGCTTGCGGACAACTAAACTGTTTGTCGTCTAACAGGTTGTGCCAGCTTAAATACAGTTTTTCGGCTTCAGGCGATAGTGTGTAGGTGGTTTTTGATAGATCGAAGTACAAACCGCGATAGATGCCATATAGCAACTCGGTGATATTTGGCACGGGTTCCAGCGAAAGCGGACGCCGCTCTAAGGGGGCCAGGACCCAGAGGTAACGCGCCCAGCGTCCGTTAGCATCCTCCATATTTCCCATTTCTTTAATGAGGACGCTGGGCTGAGTGCCACCGAGTTGAGATACGGCGGATTCTGGGATAAAGATTTTCTCGCTGTTGGCGAGAACGCGGTAAATCATATCTCCATCCCAGAGGGAGTTGAAGAATTCTTCGTCTTCACCCCGCCCGTTGCGATA
>DATNPC010000568.1:0-2087 GCA_036703375.1 Allocoleopsis sp. | reverse complement strand
TGGGGGGTCTCCCCCCAATCCCCCCGCTGGGGGACGAGTGCCTCCCCCAGCCCCCCTGCACAAGGGTTGGTTGGTGAGCGAGGAAAGTTCTTAAGTCAGTGCCATTCGACTTAGTGCAGGGAGGCAGAAGGCAGGAGGCAGGAGGACAAATCTAACGCCTGAAACGACCATCTACTAGGAATTAACCTTCTGCCCTGGAGCCCTCTGCCTTTTGCAATAACCAACAACCTTTAACTCATCACAACTATGACCACCGTACACCATCCATCAGACCAACACGAATCAAGATTTAACTGGCGGAAGATTGTTTTACCCATCTCTGTCGCGTTGGTCGTTATTTTTTTCATGGGGCCAGTTCTCTGGCAGGTGTTGACTTCGTTCAAAGTGAATGAAGATATCTCTGCCGTTCCGACTGTCTACTTTCCGACGCGACTCACACTCGCTCACTATCTGTCTTTGTTTGTCCGCCGTCCCTTTACCTTCTATATCTTAAATAGTGCTTTTGTTTCCATCACGTCCACGCTACTCGCGTTGGTGTTAGGCGCTCCTGCTGCTTACGCCTTAGCGCGATTGCGACTGCCGGGAGAAAACATCATCCTTGCTGCTGTCTTGATTGTCACCCTATTTCCAGCTGTCCTGCTGTTTCTCGGACTGTTAGAAGTTGTGAGAGTTACCCATCTGGGTAACAACTACTTAGCTCTGATTCTTCCTTACACGGCGATCAATTTGCCACTGACGATTTTAGTCATGCGAAGTTTCTTTCAGCAACTGCCAAAAGATTTAGAAGATTCGGCGAAAGTAGATGGCTATAACACGGTGCAGATGTTACTTCAAATTGTTCTGCCGATGACACTGCCTGCATTAGTCACAACCGGAATTCTCACCTTCATCGCAGCGTGGAACGAGTTTATTTTTGCTCTAACGTTTATTACCCGAGAGTCAATGAAGACAATACCTGTAGCCACAGCTCAGTTGAGTGGAGCGTCAGTGTTTGAGATTCCCTATGGACCGATCGCAGCAGCTACAGTATTAGGAACTCTACCTCTAGTCGTGCTGGTATTGGTGTTCCAGCGTAAGATTGTCCAAGGTTTAACAGCAGGTGCGGTGAAAGGCTAGTTGGACATTAGACTTTTCCGGGTTGTTGCGATCGGGGTGCTATGTTGGAGGAATGATTAGCGAGGGTGAATGTCGTAGTAGAAGCTACACGATCGATTGACATTTCATGCTTGCCACTGGCTGCGATCGCTCTTAAACATCATCCCGATTTGCTGTACAGAGTAATGGCGAAATTTGAGCGCAACTTTTGCAAAATAACTAATAAGAACAATGGCCAAACTTGAACTGATAAATCTTAACAAAACTTACACCCCTAAGGTGATTCCTGTTAAAGATATCAGCATCGATGTTGATGAAGGAGAGTTTCTCACCCTACTCGGTCCATCAGGATGTGGTAAATCGACGCTACTGCGGTTGATTGCAGGATTGGAACCTCCGACCCGTGGTAGAGTGGTGATTAATGGACGCGATGTGAGTCGGGTTGGACCTGGCAAACGCAACATTGCTATGGTCTTCCAAAGCTACGCCCTTTATCCCCACATGACCGTTGCGGAAAATATTGCGGCTGGTTTGAAATTACGCAAAATGCCGTCCGATGAAATTTGGCGACGTGTGGAAGATGTCAGTCAAAAGTTAGGGCTGCAAAATTTAATGGATCGTAAGCCCGGTCAGATGTCTGGCGGCCAACGGCAACGGGTCGCTCTTGCTCGCGCGCTCGTGCGCCAACCGGATGTGTTTTTGTTGGATGAACCGTTGAGTAATCTTGACGCCTTGTTGCGAGAGCAAGTGCGAGCAGATTTAAAACAGCTGTTCGAGAAGCAGCAAGCACCTGTAGTCTACGTGACGCACGACCAGACGGAAGCGATGACCCTGTCGAGCAAAGTTGCAGTTCTCTACGATGGCAACCTGCAACAGCTGGCACCACCTCAAGAAATCTACACCCGACCTGCCAACCACTTTGTTGCCGGTTTCGTGGGTAGTCCTCAGATGAACTTATTAACCCTGAACTGCGACGGCGAGCGTGCGGTATT
>DATNPC010000567.1:0-2945 GCA_036703375.1 Allocoleopsis sp. | reverse complement strand
CCTATCCTTCGAGGAAGATGACGATGCCTTCAAAGCGCTGAAGGTTGTCTTGGAAGGCAGTGTCACGGCTCGACCGCAAAATGTTGTGGTTTATGCTACATCGAATCGACGACACCTGATTCGAGAGTTTTTTGCCGATCGCCCCCGTCCGAGTGAGGGAGATGAAATCCACGCTTGGGATACTGTACAGGAGAAGTTATCCTTTAGCGATCGCTTTGGCTTAACGCTCACCTTTGAGCCAGCCAACCAAGACACTTATCTCGAAATTGTTCGCCATTTGGCAAAACTGGCCGGAATTGCTCTAGACCCAGAAGAATTAAAGTACCAAGCCTTACAATGGGCAACTCGTCATAATGGACGTTCCGGACGTACAGCACGACAGTTTATCGACTTTTTGAGAGGCGAATTAGCTATTGCTCAGTCTAAGACCTAACTAGAATGTTGTTAGCTTGGGTTGAGGATTGGGGAACTATGAACAGTGACCAACTGCTCACTAACTACTGTTGAGTCATCACCCGGTGCCAACTCTCTTTGCTCACAACAGTCATATGCAATCAACCAAGGTAGTTAATCGGATTCTTCTGGGTTCTGTCGCCTTCAGTGTCAGCTTTGTACTGGGACTACTCGCGAACCGAGACATTGGCAAAGCACTGGTGACGGGTATCATTACAGTTCCGGCGACATACGCTGGCGCGACGATCGCGGATAGACGACGAATCTATCAGGAACGCTTAATCAAGGGCACTCTGCAAAATCAGATTCAAGCGCTGGAAGACGAGCAAGTTCAGCTGTATCAATCGCTGACGGCGGCAACCGCGACAAGACAAGAAGTCGAAGCGAGCATCCATGCCTTACAAGCTGAACGTACCCAACTCCTGAATCGGGTTTCAGAACTTCACGTCCAACGCAACGAACTCTATCGCGAATTTAGCGAGATTCAAAAGCAAAAGCAGCAACAAGAAACAGAATTTTATAGTCTCCAAACTCAACTTCAACAGCTCGATCGGCGACAAACAGAACTCAATCAAATTATCTCCGGTAAGACTTTCCAAGCCCAGCAAACAGAAACTCACCTCAATCGCCTACGCAACGAACTCGAACAGCTACAAGCTCAACTCTCCGAAAAACAGGAGCAGCAGGAAAAACTGCATCCTGATTTAGCACTCTTACAGCGACAAAAACAGAATTTAGAAGGTGAGGCTTACGACTTACAAACCCAAATTCAAGTCCTTCAGCAACGGTACGAACAGCTAACTCAATCCTTAGCCCCCCTACAGCAACAGAAGCAGGAAGCTGAGGCCAGCTTAACGGCTGGACAAGCTAAACTCGATCAGCTCCTCGGTCAAATTTCAGAAAAAAGGAAGCAACAGAAGCGGCTCGATCGCGATTTAGCAACTCTAGACGGTCAAAAGCAGCAGCTAGAAGCAGATTTCCGAAATTTACAAACTCAAATTCAAAGCTTAGAGAGGCAAAAAGACACGCCGATTCAACCGAGCAATCCAGCATTGGATAGCAAACTCTCTACCGTTCTACCCCCAGAATGGAGAGAATGGTTAGACTTTACAAAACAGCTGAGTGAAGATGAGCAAAGAGCGTTTAAGGCAATTTTAGAACGCGATGAATTGGCGTTTAAAAGAATTGCCAATGAAAAAGCTGTCATGCCAGAGGTTTTAATTGAGTCGATTAACGAGAATGCACTCAATATCTTTGGAGATACAATCTTAGTTAGCGGTGGAACTTCAGGAATTCCTGAAATTTACGAAGATTATAGTTCGCTCTTTTTAGAACCGATTTCGATTTATTTCAAAGATTTATTAGAATTTCAAAAAAAAAGCGATCGCATAACAGTTCCGGGAGTTGAGCGCTTAGAACCGCAACCCCTCTTACCCCAGGTCATTACAGCACCTCAAACCCAACGATGGCGATGCATTCATACATTAAACCATGCTGCTACTGCCGCGATCGTCACGTCTGATGGAAAAGCGATCGCAAGTGGCGGTAAAGACGGCAAAATTAAGCTATGGAACCTAGCTACCGGCGAATTACTCACTACCCTATCCGGACACTCTAGTGCAGTCGAATCGATTGACATAACGCCGGATGGTCAAATTCTGGCTAGCGGGAGTGGGGATAGTACAATTAAGCTCTGGAAATTAACGACAGGCGAACTTCTCCACACGCTTTCTGCTCATTCAAGTGCAGTTCGCTCAGTTGCAATTAGTCCCGACGGGAGAATTCTGGCTAGTGGCAGCTATGACAAAAGCATTAAGCTGTGGGATATTTCAAAACGCGCATTAATTGGCACGCTGCAAGGCGTTTCTAGTTTAGTCAGCTCGATCGCATTCAGCCCTAGACTCAATCCCAGAATCTTGGCGGCTGGAATTCAAAACGGTCAAGTTTTGCAGTGGGATTTGAAGGCAGACTCATCACCCACGACTCTTTTATGGAATTCCACCAAAGTCGAAAGCATTGCAATTAGTCCGGATTCTAATACATTAATCGTAGGAGATTCCGATGGCATTATTAAAGTCTTAAATTTATATATGGGAGTAGTGTTTGCATCGTTCCCCAGTCATCAAGGCAGCGTTCTTTCAGTCGCAATTAGTCGAGATGGGAAAACTTTGCTCAGTGGCGGCAACGATATCAAGCTTTGGAATCTGGATTCACACAGCTTGCTAGAAGCCTTTTCTGAGCACACTAGTAAAGTGTGTGCTGTTGATTTTAGTCCTAGTGGAGAACAATTTATCAGTAGCAGTCAGGACGGAACGATTAAGGTTTGGCAGTATGAGTAAATTATGAATTGTGAAAATAAAATATTGGATTGCTCGCCTGTTCGCTTGATAGGGTGTCCGGCAATAGAACCACATTATGTAGGGTTTGTAGTGAGGACTTTAGTCCTCTTGTGAAAGGCGCTCAAGCGCCTACTACAAACAGAATTTTACGAT
>DATNPC010000566.1:0-4248 GCA_036703375.1 Allocoleopsis sp. | reverse complement strand
CATGTTTGGGATGGGGTTCAAACGCAATAATTTTTGCATTTGGGTATCGATGGGCAAGGTATATCCCACTAAAACCAATGTTTGCCCCCAAATCTACAATCAGCTTCACCGAGTCAGCTTCTATCGGTAGAGGAGGACGATAAACCTGAGCAACAAAGATTTCAAACGCCGTCTCGATATCATCAGCGGGAAGAGGTCGCACATTAAGTCGTTCGCCGGATGTGAGTCGGATGGTGAGATTCCCAGGCAATTTTAAAGCTCGCCATAACAGGTAGCGTATCTTACTCTCACCCGTCATTAGATCGCGCAGTCGTCCCATGTTGCAAATCAACAATAACTACAAAAAATTGGAGTAACTTAGTCTCGGCTCAGCTGACCTAACGTTCTATGGCTTTCGAGCTAACAAGCAGATATTGTCGCTAAACGCCCGCCCGTGAAAACCCAGTTTTGTTGGCCAGTGCCAGGGTGTAAATGGGATGCGACCCCGATTACTATACTCAGTGTTGATATCGCTTAGTCCGCACTCTTTAGCAATCCGAATCAAGTCAATTTCTAAGAGTGCTGTGATATGGGCTGGATAAAGACCCGGTGCGTCCTGAAACGCACTGAACTGATTTTTCAACACCAAGGTCAACTTACTCAGCAAACTCAATTGATTGGGTGTCGTGACAATCACCCAACCACCCGGCTTGGTTAACCGGACTAGTTCTCGCATAAAAGCCCGTGGGTTTTCCAGATGCTCGATCGTCTCCACCGCACACACCACATCCGCAAACCCATCTGCTAACGGAACGCGGCCAGAATCTAAATCGAGCGGTAGGAATTCTGCATCAGCAGGAAAGCTGTCGTAGCGTACTGCATCCACACCCAGGTATCGATCGCAGCAATAGCTGTTACCATTACTTGACTCACCCCAAACAAAGGATCGCAAATTACCAGCGCCGCACCCCACATCCACCAGCACACCACCACCAGCATGCCGTTGTGCGATCGCTCTAGCAACCATTTCGTAGATAGCGGAGTTGCTGATACCGTGGCTTTGCCGCGCACGGGTTTCGACATCGATTGCGTTCGTTTGCTCCACTGCTTGAGCGGTAATCATGCCACAGCCTCCTGCTGAACCAGCTGATAGAGAAGATCGTGAAGTTGAGTCATTTGTTGAGTGGGATCGCACAGCGCAGAAGCCCGCGCTCGCCCTCCAGCGGCGAGAGTGGCTCTTTGGTCAGAATTTGTAATTAGCGATCGCAAAACCTCGCTCAATGCCTGAGCATCATTGGGGGGAACCTGATGACCGCAAGATGCATCAACAATTTCCATCCCTCCACCCATCGCGGTTGTCACCACGGGTAAACCGGCGTAAAGGGCTTCCACAAATGCAATGCCAAACGGTTCTGGCCCCGTATTCGGTTGGCAGTGAATGTCAGCGCCGACCAGTAGATGAGGGACATCAGCGCGTTGCCCAAGAAATTGGACTCGATCGGCGATAGTAAGTTCCCCTGCCTGAGCCTGTAATTCCTGCAAATACTCCGCCTCATGAGGGCGTTGAGTACCTCCGGCAATCCAGCAAACCCAGTTCGGAACATCGCGCAATTGTCCCAAAGCGGAGAGCAATAGGGTTTGTCCCTTCCATCGCTCCAAACGAGAGGACTGGATGATAACGACAGCATCATCTGGCGCGTTCAGTTCCGCTCGGATACTCTGACGTAACTCGGCGCGATGAGAAAGATTGGGATCGGGGACGGGGTAATACAGGCAGTTGTTACGACTGATTGGATAAAGATTGGGTACTGCCGCTTGCGTATAGCGACTATTTGCGATCGCAACATCAGGGGGTGTCTGCGTAGCCCAACGCTCTATCCAATGATCGCCCCAGGGCGTGTCGTGACACCAAAAAACCAAGGGCAAATGGTGAGTTCTCACGACAGGCCCAAAAATCGCTTGCGGCCAGCAAGCGTGGCAAATCGCAATATCAAATCGCTCTTGCCTTAATAAGCGATCGAGTTGACGACGAGCCAACCACACCGTCCAAGGGCGACTAGTCCGCACCTTGCCCAGCAGGTGGACATCAACCCCCGCCGTTCGCAGTTCGGTTGCCAGTCTCCCTTCAAAGCACAGAGCAAAGTGGGGTTGCATTTGCGGGCATACGCTTCGCTGCTGGGCTAGCGTGACGAGCAGCGTTTCCACCCCACCAAAAAGATTGCCGGAATAAAGGTGCAATACTTTCACGTCAACTCACCGCAAGGTTATTCGATTCGTTTCGTTGAAAATGGGCAACACCACAGTCAGGTCCAATGATGTAATCTTTTACACATTTGAAACCTGCTCCTTCGAGTGCTTTGAACAGACCTTGCTTTGAGCCATTGGGATGATATTCCATCTGCCATGCTCGAATATTTTGCAAAGTACTCGCCGGAAGATCGGGTAACCATTCATGCTCGCCACCTTCGATATCCATCTTTACGAGGTCAATGCGATCGGTTCCCACTTTTTCCTGCACGACTTGGAGCAGTTCTGGTAAAGAGATGGTTTTGACTGTGATAGCTTTTTCAGTGGCTACAGTCTCGTCCAATAGACCTCGCGACTGATCGGGGCCATCTTCTAAACTCATCGTTCTCTCACCTGCTGCTTTAGCCACAGCTAAAGGCATACAAATAACGCGATCGAGCAGTCCATTCGAGGCTAAATTTTCACACAGCCGTTCTTTGCTCGCGGGAAAGGGTTCAACACTCACAATGCGCGACTGTTTTGCTTGATGAGCGGCCAATAACGTAAATGCGCCAAAATTCGCTCCCAAATCGAGAATCACTTTCGCATCCTTGGGAACAACATACTCATGGCGACAAAATACAACCCAAGCCGTCACGCAATCATGAAAATTATTCAGCGTAAACTTTTGCCCGTACCGTGTCTCTAATGTCCATGGGTAATTAATCTTGCCCAATTGTAGATAAGCACGGGTGAACGTCCACCAGGACTTGGTTAAGACAATAGCATTCCAAATTTCTAGAATGCGACTCAGATGCAATAGTACTTTGATCCAGCGTGGCAAATGCATAGTTATCTCTCAATATTCCATAGACAGCAGTTGACCGAGTACCTACCTAAAAAAAGGGTTCGACAATTCATATTTCCAGGGTGCTGGTGACGTAAGAGCCTGATGCTTCCTGATTCAAGGCTTGTTCGTAGATTTCAAAGCTGCGTCGAGCCATCGTCAGGTGATCGAACTCCTTACAAGCGCGTTCTCTACTGGCGTGGGCAAATCGGTGGCGTAAACCCGGTTCATCCAACAGGCGTTGGGCAGCGCGCGCTAAGGCAATTGGGTCGTTCAGGGGTATGGTCAAACCCTCTTTCTCATGCCGACTAACCCAAGGCACGCCACTACACGGAATATCCGCATTAATTACGGGGCAACCACTGGCCATTGCCTCGATCTGAACTAACCCAAAGCCTTCACTCCGCACGTTAGATGGAAACCAAAGCGCTGTGGCTGCATGGTAAGCTCCGATCAACTCGTCTGGGCTAAGACGACCCAGCCAAACAATGCGGTTTTCTACTCCAAGCTGTTTTGCTTGCTCTTTCAGTTCTTTTTCTAATGGACCGGTGCCCACTACGAGCAACTTTCCCGGCACTAACTTCAGCGCATCGATCGCGACATGCAGTGCTTTGTAGTAAACCAGTCTGCCCACACTCAGCCAGATGGGCGAATCATAAGTTTCCTTGAGACGGCGAGCGTAAGCCAGGGCCGCTTCACTCGGTTGAACGTAGCCCGAACAATCTAAACCTAGCGGTAGACTACTCAGGTTATCTTTGTACAGCCGCAGAAATTTTGAACCTTCAATGTACTCGCGACTCGTTGTTAATATGCGTGAGGCTTGGCTATAAACGGCATGTTCGATGGGTCGAAACGCATACTTCAAAATCCGTTGCTTAATAATGTCGCTGTGATGAGTAATCACCCAAGGAATTGCAGGGCGTAACATCGTCAAAGCAGCAAGCATTGTTGGATTAGGAGTGTGAACGTGCAGCAGCATATTGGGTCGATTTGCTAGTTCACCGATCGCTTTAGGCAGTTCAGGACATACATCAAATCGTGCAAATGAAAAAGCCCGACCTAGACTAGTTACCTGTACTTTTTTGTCGAGTTCTTCGATCGTTCTTGTCCGAAGAGATTGCTGCGTTCTCTTATCTAATCCATTAACACAGAGAACACGAACATCAGCTCCCAAATCTGCTTGAGCACGAGCCAGA
>DATNPC010000565.1:0-5367 GCA_036703375.1 Allocoleopsis sp. | reverse complement strand
CTCCAAAATGGTAACGCCTTTCAACCGGTTGAAGTCACGTTAGGTCAAACCTCCGGGGACATGGTTGAGGTCAAGACGGGTCTATTTGAAGGGGATTTAGTCGTGACTCAACGTGCGCCTCAACTTTACGCTCAATCGTTGCGAGGGGGTAGCAAGCCTTCTGAAAGCGAACAGAAGAGAGTAGCAACTCCACAGATGACGGAGCGTAAAACTAACAGTTTTCCAGTACCTTGGTGGTTGGTAGGAACGACAGGAGGAGTTGCGATCGCATCTGGTGCTTTCTGGCTAGGACGTCGCAGCAAACCATCCGCTGAAAGACTGGTTTATGAAACCAGCAACGGTTCTTCATCTCCCAATGGAAAAGCTGAATTGTCAGAATCTCACATGGGGAAGTTGTGTGAATTGCCCGTGCTAGTGGAAAGCGATCGCAATCACTCTGACAACAACCACCATCACTAATCGCTCACTTCTTGCTGCTGTAACCAAGCGACTAAATTAGCCACTTCAGAAAAATCCAACAGCGCTATTCCCAACATTTCCAACTGCTCAGTAGATAGCCTGCGAATCTGCTCAATCAGGGATGAATCAACCTCGCCCAGTTGTTGAGTAAGCTGGCGTAAAATCAAAGTCGCCTCTCCTTCCCGCCTCTCCTGCTGTGCGAACCAAGCCATTAAATCAGCGACACTGGAGAAATCCAGCAGTGCCTCTGCCAATTCCTCTAACTGCTCAGTGGATAACCCCCGAATCCGCTCCATCAATAAAGAGTTAACCTTACCTAGCCGTCGCGTTAGCAGGCGTGTAATCAAAGTCACCTCTCCTTCCTGCCTGCCTTCCTGCCTTCCTTGTTGTAATCCCTGTTGCAAGATGTCTTGATAAATCACAGACTCGCGCATAATTTCCTCCCGAAAAAACTGGCGAATTAAATCTTTCTCAAACCGCAATCCAGCAAGAATTTCCGCACAACCAGCAATATTTTGTCGCTGCTCCCTTTCAGACATTCTATCGACTTGTTCGGCTACCTGCGCCAGCAACGCTTGAGGGGAGTCGGTTTGCGTCAAAGTAGCAAGGGGCAACAGTCCTGGGTTAGCGAGAAATGGTGCGGAGTCTTGCTCCCACAAACGGACAACTCGATATCGATGGGATGTAGTCCGGTCTTGGTACTCTTCAGTAAAGACTATCTCATTGTTTGTGGCTTGCAAAAAAATGACCACCTGCTCTACATCACACCGATATTGTCGCTTTAATCTCACTGAGTAATCGAGCATCCGAAAGGTAATGGACGGATTAGATGTAGGTAGAGTTTGAAATTCTATGTGTAAGATTTGGTTAGCAGTTTGTAGAAAAGTAACGGCGTCAGCTCGAATGGGTTCTAGAGTTAGTTCAGTTTTAAGTACTTGGATGTCTTGCAACTGAACTGAAAGCAGCCAATTCACAAACTCGGCTGGATATTGCTCAGCTAAATATTTACAAGCGTTGTCGTAACTCACCCCTGACGTTTCCTCTCACTCCACCACAATCCGCACTTTACCTGAATCCTGCCCGAGCGCCAAGCCACTCATGTTCGATTCTTGACACCATAAAAGACGCGATCGCTCCCCTATAGAAACACCTGGCTATCAACTCCCTCCAATGCCACTCGCTAAAATTCCCAGAATTTTATTCACATCTGTTAGGTAATACTCAACCAAATCAATCTCGACGACTTTTCCTTGGAGTTTCAAAAACTTCCAGTTTGTTCCTGAGGTGACAGTTCCATAAATTGCAGGAATTTCATTCCCCTCGCGTTCGTTGAATATTTGAGCAGCTACCATTTCCGCTACACATTGACCTAATCCAGAAATGATATCTTCTTTTTTAGCTTCTACCAGCATCATCACTGGCGCACTGACAAAAAGCCGTTCCGAGCTACTACTAATAATGAAGTCACAAAACCCAGTCAAGCCTTTTTCGGAATCTACATTAAAGTCAATGCCTGAAAATAGACTAAACTGAGATTGTAATTGTTTTCTGACCTCGATTAAGATGGGGGCGATAATCATTTCAGAGCGAGCTTTTTCACTATTACTAGCGAGAGCTAACGGGACATTGTAGCGGAGAGTTTCTGCTAAATATTCACTACATTCTAATTCTGGTGCTGCCGCAAAAATATCTGTGTCTTCAGAAGTGGCCAACTCAAACTGTTTCTTAACTCTGGCTAAGGTAAACTCACTGTATGGCATATTATTAAGTAAGTAAATAGTTGAAGTATTGACTTTAGATACTCTCAGTTATAGAATTAATTTGCTAAAGGACGATCGCATCCTATCCTAGTCTCTCTAAAAGGGTGATCGCTATGCTTTTTATCATTTTTGAAAAAGAGTTAGGGAGGCTAAATACGGAGAGCAAGCTTCTCTTTGACACGCTCTTGAAACGCTGCAAGTTCCCCCTCATCAAAATACTCCTGCATGGCAGTGACGTTCTCAAGATTGATAGCTTTGCCGCCTCTGAATCGGAAGTCAAACCCAAACACATCATTTTGATGAGGAGCTTTTTCTTCCCAAGGTTTCTCTGCCATCCACATCACTTGCACACGACGATATAAAATAAAGTTGGGGAAAGGGCTATCTTTATGCACAGTACCGTCTAAGACTTTAACGAGATGCGTTACCCGTGTCCTCTGGCACAAGAGAATGAGGTCGCCCGGACTCGGCTTCTGTGCGTTCTCAAGAGCGGTAGTTTTCCAATGTAGATGGAACTCTGGCACAAGGTATGGATAAGTCACCTCTTCATGTTTATAAACCCAACCGCCTTCAGGATTGTTCACATTCTTAATCCACTTTAATTTGTTCAAATCCATAATTGTTTTGCTCTATCTGGTGTTGCTCAAGTTGTGGGGTTTAATTTCCCCAATATATGCGGTTCGCCACTTCACCTGCCCCATCTTTTCAATTCAATCAAACTATATTTACTGCGTCAGCGCTAGCAGGGCGTTAGGCGATCGCATTTCATCCTGATTTCATTCGGCTGTGTCAATTATGTAAAAGGGAGTTTCCAGCACTCACACCTAATACTTGACAGATGTTCAGCACCATTCTCAGATGGGTAATCGATCGCAGATGGCTCGTCGTTATCGCTACCGTCATCATTACCCTATGGACGATTTACGTCATTCCCCAGATGCAGCTGGATGTCTTCCCGCCGTTTGCACCTCCCCAAGTCGAAATCCAGACGGAAGCACCCGGACTTGCACCGGAAGAAGTCGAATCTCTGGTGACGTTACCCATTGAGAGTGCCATCAATGGGACGCCAGGAGTAACAGCAGTACGCTCCTCTTCGGCGGTAGGGCTTTCCGTTGTCAAAGTCATTTTTGATTGGGGAACTAACATCTATCAAGCTCGCCAGTTGGTGACGGAGCGATTGCAGCAAGCTCAAAGTAAGCTGCCTGAAGGAGTGGAAACACCCCAACTTTCTCCGACAACCTCTCCCGTTGGCACCATCATTACTTATGGCTTTACCTCCGAAACTACTGGGTTAATGGAAGTGCGGCGCATCGTGGACTGGCAAGTCACCAATCGCCTGTTAGCTGTTCCCGGCGTGGCTCAAGTGGTGGCGTATGGCGGTGATCTGCGGCAGTATCAAGTTTTAGTCGATCCGGCTAAGTTGAAAGCCTTTAATGTCTCCTTGCAGGATGTCACCGAAGCCGTGCAAGCCGCTAATGCTAATGCTCCTGGTGGCTATTTAATCACGCCCGATAAAGAAACATTAATCCGGGGAGTAGGGCGGGTTGAATCTTTGGAAGACTTGAAGCATTCTGCGATTGCATCCCGAAAAGGAACGCCTGTCCGAATTGCTGATGTAGCCGACGTACAAATTGGTGGGACTATCAAACGGGGTGATGGTAGCTTAAATGGTCAAAAAGCCGTAATTGTCATGGTGAACCGACAGCCTAATGCTGACACTCCCACCGTGACGAGGGCGGTAGAAGCGGCGATGAAAGAGGTTCAACAAGCTCTACCTAAAGATATTAAAATTACTGTTACATTTCGCCAGGAAGAATATATTGAATCCTCCGTTGAAAATGTTAGGTCAGCGCTAATTGAAGGCAGTATTATTGTTGCTGTTATCCTCATCCCCTTTTTGATGAATTGGCGCACTATTACGGTAGTGCTGTTAGATTTTTTTCTGACTTGGCTATTCGGACTATTAGTTATGCATTGGCTCGGACTCGGGCTGAATACGATGACATTGGGAGGGTTGTCGGTGGCAATTGGCACAGCGATTGATGATGCCATTGTTTATGCCGAAAACACCTACCGCAACTTGAGAGAAAATAAATTATTGCCTCACCCTCGTCCGATATTAGAGGTCATTTTTGATGGTAGCAATGAAGTCCGCGATTCTCTAATTGGAGCAACAGTTATTGGCATCGTCGTCTTCTCGCCAATTTTTACATTGCCCGGAGTAGAAGGTCGGATTTTTACACCGATGGGAATTACCTATCTCGTCGTTGTTGTGATATCCAGTCTGGAATCACTGCTTGTATCTCCGGCGTTGTGTGCCATTTTACTACCTAGCAAGCGGATGAGGGCAAAAGAACCTTGGTTGCCGAGGTTTTGTAAACGAATTTATCATTTCTTTTTACAGTTCTCGATGCGGCGATCGGGAATTATCTTAGGTCTAGCTAGTGCGGCTATGGTAGCGGCATTAATTATTCTTCCTTCCTTTGGACGAACATTTTTACCTGAGTTCCAAGAGCAAACGTTGGTGAATACCATACTCCTCTATCCTGGCGTATCTCTTGATACTACAAATAGTGCAGCTTTTGCCCTTGAAGATGCCTTGAAAAAAGACCCGAAATTTGACTACGTTCAGGTGCGTTCTGGACGCGCTCCAGGAGATAGCGATGCAGCGGGAGTCAACTTAGCGCACATCGATATGGGTATCAGCGAAGAGGGAATGAAAAACCGAACAAAAACGTTGGAGGCGCTGCGAGCGGAATTTGCTAAATTACCCGGAGTCGCGCCCAATATCGGTGGGTTTATCTCGCATCGAATGGATGAAGTTTTGTCAGGAGTGAGGAGTCAAATTGCGGTGAAAATCTTTGGCTCTGACATCGAACAACTCCGCCAAATTGGTGGCAAAGTCGAAGAGCAAATGAAAACGGTTGAGGGAATTGTAGACTTACAACTCGAACCTCAAGTACCCATTCAACAAATTCAAGTCAAGTTCAATCGTCAAGCAGCAGGGCGATACGGTCTTAAAGTAGGAGAACTCTCCAAAATTATTGAAACAGCTCTTAATGGACAAGTCGTGTCCCAAGTTTTGGAAGGACAACAAACATTTGACCTTGTGGTG
This sequence comes from Allocoleopsis sp., assembly GCA_036703375.1. Classification (GTDB taxonomy): domain Bacteria; phylum Cyanobacteriota; class Cyanobacteriia; order Cyanobacteriales; family Coleofasciculaceae; genus DATNPC01. The sequence continues at coordinate 33 of DATNPC010000565.1, read as the reverse complement.
TGGTTGAAGCCAGAAGCTCGAAATAATTTAGAG
>DATNPC010000564.1:0-4909 GCA_036703375.1 Allocoleopsis sp. | reverse complement strand
TAGCTAGAGCGTCTCAATCATTCACTGGCTGACAGCAATTTGTAGGGGCGCACGGCTGTGCGCCCTGACGCAGGGTATAAGAGCGATGGGTAAACAGACTATTTCAGAGTGAAAAACTTTTCCAAAGCAGTCACCATAGCCGGAGGCCAACGGCGGATAGTTTTCAACCAATTCAAGTCTTTGTAACGAGTGTCCAAACCCACCACTGCCGCCCAGTTACTCTCTGCTTCGCCTCGTTTTCCTTCTTCCCACAGGGCTGCGGTTAGCGCGGCGCGCACGTCGGGAAATTGCGGGTATTTGCGGATAATGTTACGCATCTCCCGCACGGCTTCTTCCTTCTGTCCGTTTTGATAAAGAACGATCGCATAGTTAGCACGCGCAAAGGCAAAGTTGGGAGCTAACTCGGTGGCTTTTTTATAGTCCGCGATCGCATCTTCCCACTTTTCCTGACCCGCTTTCGCATTCCCCCGGTTGTTGTAGGCCATCGCGTCATTGGGGTCGAGTTCTAGTACCCGATTGTAATCTGCAATTGCTTTATCCCATTCCCCTAAACCTTCATATGCCGTGCCACGATTTAAATAGGGGTCAGCTGCATTGGGAGCTAACTCAATGGATTTATTGAAATCTGCGATCGCATCTTCCAATTTATTCTGACTCACCCGAGAATTTCCGCGATTGCTCCAGCCAACGGGACTTTCCGGCCAAAGCTCGATTAGCTCAGTCCAGTACCCTTCAGCAGTTGGAAAGTTACCGCGTTCGGTAGCACTAAACGCTTTTTGTCGAATTTCATTAAATTGTTGCTGCTGAGCCTCCGTGAAGTTAGGGGCTTGCCCCTCTTGTGCCAGCGCCGCTCTAGGTGAGCAGAAGACGAGTAGAACACACAGTAACGTTAAAATCCAGCGAATCATAGATACCGTTAAAAAAGCAAATTATTGGGAGGATTGAGCTGCAACTTGTCCTTAACTACTCATAACCCAAATGTTTACGGGCTGCTGCTGTGGCAACGCGACCTCTCGGCGTCCGGTGCAGGTAGCCAATTTGCAATAAATAGGGTTCGTAAACTTCCTCAATGGTTTGGGAATCTTCTCCCGTGGCTGAGGCGACGGCTTCCAAACCCACAGGTCCCCCATTAAACTGTTCGATCATCACGCTTAGCACCAGTCGGTCTGTCCAATCCAGACCCATCGGGTCTACATTAAAGACTTCGAGTGCCTCTGCGGCAAAGTCTTTGTAAATGGGGGCAACTTGCTTGACCTGAGCATAGTCTCGCACCCGCTTCAGGAGTCGGTTTGCAATCCGAGGGGTGCCACGAGAACGACGAGCAATTTCCTCGGCACCTTCCTCGGTCATCGGCACGTTGAGAAGTTCAGCGGTTCTTTGTACGATTAAAGTGAGTTCATCGGTTTCGTAAAAGCGCAAGCGCTGGATGAGGCCGAAGCGATCGCGTAAGGGAGAAGTCAGGGAACCCACCCGCGTTGTTGCCCCCACTAGCGTGAACTTGGGTAGCGGGATACTGCGAGTCTTCGCGGTTTGCCCCTTGCCAATCGTAATATCGAGTCGATAATCTTCCATCGCTGGATACAAGAGTTCTTCGGTCATCCGCGACATGCGATGGATTTCATCGATAAATAGGATATCTCCCGGCTTGAGACTGACTAAAATTCCGACAATATCTCGCGGACGCTCTAAGGCTGGGGCGGCTGTAATTTTGCAATTCACTCCCATCTCGGTCGCCAAAATCAGCGACATTGTTGTTTTACCCAACCCCGGCGGCCCATACAACAGCAAGTGGTCTAAAGCTTCCTTTCTCGCTTTTGCCGCTTGAATGGCAATTGTCAAAACGCTCTTCAATTCCTTTTGCCCGATGTAGTCCGCTAACCGCTGCGGTCGGATGCCTTCTTCCTGATTCCCGGTTTCATCCGCCATCGCGGTGGCTAGCAAAAGGTCTGTGTCTTCTGCCTCTTGTTTGGGAGGATTTTTACGGCGACCCTTTGATTTTTTGCCGGACTGGGGTTGCCGTTCGGGTTCCTGGGATTGTTGTTTAAAGGAGGTTATCGCCATGATTGAGTGATTTCGTGATTAACCATTCGTCAAAAGTGAAGCGTTATGAGTTATAAGTTATGAGTTATGGTCATTATTCCCCCATTACATTGAGCTAAGCTGACGACGCTTGCGCTAAGGCTACCATCTGTTACGGTTTAGCCTGTGGATGAATGACCGATCGCTATTCACTAAGGCACAATGCTAGCTAAACGAATCTTACCTTGCCTGGATGTGAGCGCTGGGCGAGTTGTCAAAGGTGTCAACTTCGTCAATCTCCAGGATGCTGGCGACCCAGTGGAATTGGCACAAGCTTATAACGATGCGGGTGCTGATGAATTGGTGTTTCTGGATATCACAGCGACCCACGAAGACCGCAATATTATTATCGATGTGGTTTACCGCACCGCCGACCAGGTCTTTATCCCTTTAACTGTGGGTGGCGGTATCCAATCCTTAGAAACGATTAAATTACTGTTAAGAGCTGGAGCGGATAAAGTGAGCTTGAATTCAGCGGCTGTCCGCAATCCAGACTTTGTAAACGAAGCTAGCGATCGCTTTGGCAACCAATGTATTGTGATTGCTATTGATGCCCGACGCCGCTCAGATCCTAATAATCCGGGTTGGGATGTCTATGTGCGAGGTGGGCGGGAAAACACCGGACTAGATGCGATTGCTTGGGCAAAAGAAGTGGAAAAACGCGGTGCTGGCGAATTGCTGGTGACGAGTATGGATGCTGATGGGACAAAAGCCGGGTATGACATCGAGCTAACGCGCACGATTGCCGAACAGGTGCAAATTCCCGTCATTGCGTCCGGTGGTGCGGGGAACTGCGCTCATATCCATGAAGCGTTGACAGACGGAAAGGCTGAAGCGGCACTGCTTGCCTCGCTCCTGCATTACGGAGAATTGACTGTATCACAAATCAAGACTTACCTTGCCCAACATCAAGTACCCGTGCGGTTGCCAGAGTGCTAATTGACAAGGCTTTGCCAAATCATTACGTTTGGTGATACGTAATACACCATCAGGTTGTATCTAGCTAGGGAGGCATTGCTAGAATAGATGGGCTGTTACATTTCGTAAATTATGTTGATTGTTATTTTAATATTTGACGTGGCTCTAGTTGCCTGGTCGCTCCATCTAATGCAGGAGGCCTTCGACACAAAAGAGTTTTCTCTCATGCTGGCCGGGACTTTAGTCGCGTTATCTGCTGCGGCGATGTTAGTAGTCTATTTTTTGATGGGCAGCTACGTGGGCTATCTGGCTCAAATGGCGTGAGTGAATGAATCAAACCGGCTTAATTCAAGCCAGAACGAGCAAGTATTGACAAAACGCCAGAAAACCAACTAGTATAGATAATGCGCTTAAAGAACGGGGTTATAGCTCAGTTGGTAGAGCACCTCAATGGCATTGAGGGGGTCAGCGGTTCGAATCCGCTTAGCTCCATAATTAATTAGATCGAAGCTAACCGTTTGGTTCTTCAGCAACAATCTTAATTTAGGATATTAGGATCGATACAGAGATGAGTCGATAGACAAACTCTCGGATTTGCACTCCTAACGTCTGCGTTAGCGAGCTAACCACGCTCGATCGCTAGCGTTGCATCCAAAGCTGGATGAGGGGTCATTAACTAGACTCCTATGTCGATTCTTTAGATATTGGCTACAGTGAAAGCTATCTATGGCAACAAGAAGTGCATAAGAGGTGAATTGGGGCGGTTGTGAGTGACGATGACACTGCGCTGCTCAGGTCAGGTACGGGGAACCCCGTCCCTATATACTCAAAACTCTTTGAGGGGAGATTGCTATGCAGCAGGAACAACAGCAGCGAATCATGGGCTATTTCATTGAGGAGGCAAAAGACCACCTCAATACGATTGAGCAAGGGTTGCTGAATCTGCAAAGCACCATGGAAGACACGGAAATGTTACAAGAAGTCTTCCGAGCCGCCCATTCGGTCAAAGGTGGAGCCGCCATGCTGGGGCTGACTAGCATTCAGCATACGTCCCATCGTCTTGAAGACTATATCAAAGTCCTTCAAGAGTCGTCAGTCAAGGTGGATCGTCAATTAGAATCCCTCTTTTTGCAAGTATTTGATACGCTGGGGAGCCTGATCGAGCAACTTCAAGGACCATTAGGTCTGACTGATGAGACGGCTGGAGTTATTATGTCGGAAGCTGAACCTGTTTTTGAGGAACTCAATACTCATCTCGAACAACTGGTCAAGCAAGCCGAGGGTTCTCCCGTGGCCACTGCTGAAGCTGTAAGGGCAACAGCCACGCATGATGATGCAAGCGATGCACTTCGCACCCATCGTACTTTTGCCCCAACTGGTAATGGTGGTACTAGCGGTAGTGGAGTGGTTCCAGAAGAACCAGCGGTAGCGAGTATAGGAAGGTCTACCAATTCTATGGAATCAGGAACACACAACCCATTGGCAACAACCCCCTTGCCAGTCGCCTTTAAGAGAACCGTCTTAGTACAGTTGCGGGAAATGTTGCAGCTGTTTAAGCAGCCAGATTCACCAGAACACCGAGAAGCCTTACAAAAACACTGTCGCACGTTGTTCAGGCTGGGCGAAGAATTTGATTTGCCAGGTTGGAACGAGTTGATCGAGATTGTCCATAACGCGATCGCTCGTCCTCAAAATTCCTATCGTCAGCTAGCAACGCTGGTCATCAAAGAAATCAAACAAGCTCAAGAATTAGCCGTAGCAGGGCGAGCGGTTGAAATTGCGCCCAGCGAACAACTCAAATCTCTCGTTCCCATCTCCCCCACCTCAGAGCCAGGGCAACCATCTGCAATCCCAGAGGAGGATTTCGACTTGTTATTCGATCCCAACTCTAACCCAGAATCGACAACACCGG
>DATNPC010000563.1:0-2291 GCA_036703375.1 Allocoleopsis sp. | reverse complement strand
AGGAATTCTTCTTCCGCCTGCCCTTCGATATTCTGGACACGATTTGGTTTGGCTACGAACAGGGTGTCCCCAACGAGGAAATCGCCCAGGCGCTGGAGTTATCGGTGGAACAGGTGGAGCGTGTTGTCGCTGACATTGTTCGCAAACAGCGTACAACGACGTATCTGAGACTGACTACCATCACAATGGAAAATCCAGAGATAAAAGGTCAAGAGTAGTTCAGAGGTCGTACAACCATTAATTAAAACTTATGCAAATTCCCTTTTGAACCACCATAAGTAGGGGCGCACCGACGTGCGCCCTTCCTATATGTGGAGTCCCTGCGTAAGTCCTGGTAGCTTGAACCTGCATGAATGATTCCCCATTAGTTGGCTGGTTTCCACTTGCCATGAAAACTAAAAGGAATGACACTCGGCAATCCCAACCGACAGACAGGTTCTCCATCCAAGCCTTCACTGTTGTAAACCCACACCTCACTGGTATCCGAGTTACCGTCATACACGACAGTGAGTACCCAACCCTGTTCGGGATTTAAGGCATCAGTGGCATGCAGGGGTTCCGAGGGATAGCGGTTTTCCCCTAAGTCAGCTACTGTCAGAGTATCTGTTGCCCGATCGAAACGAGCGATCGCACCGAGCAATTCTTGAGCGATATCCACCCCGTCACGGAATACCGAGAGATAAGTCACAGGTGACACTTGTCCCACAACGTGGGATGGTACAACAGGAAATTCACAGGCTCTGTCTAACAGTTCATTGAGCTGCGTTACCTTACCAGTTTGGGGATTCAGACGTGCCGAATAGAGCGTTCCCTTTGCTGGAGTATGGGTTTGACCCGTTGCAACTTCTTTGAGGTACTGATTCGTCTGAAAGTCGGCATAGCGCACGAAATCAACAACGACTGAACCATCCGTATCGACAAAGCCATTACTAAAGTGCCACTGGTACCAAGGTTCTGTTTCACCGCGACTAACTAAAGAAAGCGTTTCGCGATCGAAGACGATAATCTGAGTTCCCTTAGCCGATTGCCACTCCATGGCATCGCTGAAGCTTTTCCAACCGATGCCTGCTGTCAAGAGATTAACTCGCACAGGCGATATAAAAAACACCAGATATTGCCCTGCGAGAGCAAAATCATGTAACACAGGTAAACCATCCAGTGACACGGAACCTTGTTGGATAATCTTGCCAGTGCGATCGCTTTTATAAACCTTGAGCGTCGGCGTTACTCCCAGCGCGACACCAAAGTTAAAAATCTCACCCGTCTTCGGGTCAACTTTGGGATGAGCTGAATAAGGCGCTCCCTCAACCAATTGACCTAATTGGTCTGTTCCCTGAGTTTCTAGCGTTTCGAGGTCGAGAGCATGGGGATTGCCACCTTCCCACAGCGCTAGTAGTTTATCTGGCAAAACCAACACTGAGGTATTAGCCGCATTTTTCACCGGCTTGCCCCAGCGCTTCCAGATAGGACCGGGTGCCGTCATGCCATAGTTGGGGTAGAGGAATTGACCTTGCTGGGATTCGTCTTGGTAGCCACAGGTTCGGACGTAGCGATACCGTCCCGTAGCACCAGCATCGGTGAAATGTACACCCAAAATTGCCCCATCGCCATCAAACCAATGTCCAACTCTTTCACCCCCGCGCTCCAATCGTGCGGGGCCGTTGCGATAGAGCGAACCTCGCAATCCCTCTGGAATTTTGCCGGAGAGAACGGGCAAGGGAGTCGGGGCAAATTCTTTTGCGGGTTGAGCGATCGCTTTTGCCCAAGCTTTCCGAACTGAGGGTTCCGTGGTTGTGGTCATGCTTTTAGAGTGACTTGAGAGCCAAGCGGCTAGCGTTGCCTAACAGGCGGTTATTCTTCCTTTCATGGTATTAAGTTTTATTACCAATTACTTCTAATTGCTCAAGTTCACGCTGAAACACTCCCTAAAGATAGATTTTGTCTATAACCTAAGATTGACCCAAAGAGAGACGTAGTGTGACCTAGCTCTATCCGATCATTTCTATCTATAGGTATTTGCAAATCAATTATTTTTTACATAAAGGGGGTGACACCCCTCACGCCTAAGATGCTATATTGTGCTTAGTAGATGCACCCTGATAATTAAAGAGTCACCGCAAAGTGGCTCTTTTTCTTTTCAGTCCAAAACAGGTCTAGCTACAGCGGAAGTCTCCCACTTCCTGGTATCAAAAAAGCCCTAACTAGACCCGGTAGAGGTGTTTGTCTACAGCACTAGCTAGTGGCAGCTGTAGCAGTTTCTGATGGTTTGCCAGTATCTTGAGTTCCCAACT
>DATNPC010000562.1:0-2580 GCA_036703375.1 Allocoleopsis sp. | reverse complement strand
TGTCATCAATTAAATGTAGAATGCTGTCAGAGCAAGGCTTTTACGGCTATAAAGCTCGAACGAGCCTGACAGCCAGAATTCACTACTGGTACGGGATGTGTAGCTAATTGATGACACGCCTTAGGAATTTTTATCATTCGCTAACTTCCGCCAAGACGAGAATAGCGATGGTTCCAGCAGTGACCGAGTCTGACTGGTCTGACTGAAGAAATTACAGCAATTGACAAGTTGATGAAATACACTCTGCGTCAGGGCGTTCTTCAAGAGCGTCTCGACAAACTCTACTTCATCCCTCAAGAGAAGCCTTCACACGATCTTTTCGCATGAACTCTCAAAATTGTTACAAAATCGTTATATGAATAAGTTATACCTTCGTCGTCTTGGGAAGTTGAACTAATGAAGCGGTTGATTCAAGGGCTGCACGAATTTCAGACCAACTACTTTAGTACTCACCGGGAGCTATTCGAGCTGCTGTCTCAGGGACAGAAGCCGAGAGTCCTGTTCATTACTTGCTCCGACTCGCGGATTGACCCCAACCTGATTACTCAAACCGAGCCAGGTGAAATGTTCATCATCCGCAATGCTGGCAACATTATCCCGCCATACGGGGCAACGAATGGAGGTGAGGGAGCAGCTGTTGAGTATGCCATTCATGCGTTAGGCATTCAGGACGTGATTGTCTGCGGCCACTCTCACTGTGGAGCCATGAAGGGATTGCTCCAAATCGGCAAGCTGGAAGAGGAAATGCCAGCGGTTTACGAATGGCTCAAGCATGCGGAAGCAACTCGCCGCACGATTAAAGAGCACTATCAGGACTACGAAGGTGAAGACTTATTAAATGCCGCAACTCAGGAGAACGTTCTCACTCAGTTGGAGAATCTGCGAACCTATCCAGTCATCCACTCTCGACTCAAAAATCATCAAATTCAGCTGCATGGCTGGATTTATGAGATTGAAACGGGACAGGTGCTTGAATATAACCCTACCACAGGTCAGTTCATGCCACCTCATACTCAGTTTTCCAGAGCGGCGTGGATAACTCCAGAACAGCAAGAGCGGATTTATAAGGGTTCGTATCACTAGTCAGAGTCCCATACGGGGAGACGGGGAGATTGGGAGACGGGGAGAGGAGTGAGTGTGGCTAGTTAACTCTTCCGTGCGGGAAGTCCCCATGCGTAGCATAGCGGAGCTTGGGGATGAAAGCACGGTCAGGGTATAGCGGATTTAGGACTATCTTGTTTCTTGATGTAATTCTTGAGAACATCTAAAGATACTCCAATCTTTGGAGTATTTCTGATCAAGCATGATAGCAACACGTAGAGTCACTTTCCGCTTATATCCAAACAAATTCCAAGAAGCTAAATTGCACTATTGGCGAAGGCTTCACAAAGATTTGTTCAATGCTTGTCTTGCCGAAAGGAGGACAGCGTATCAGCGTGAAGGTCGTTCTATTGGGTACTTCGACCAGCAGAACGCGCTACCTAGATTCAAAGAGAATTTCCCTGACTATAGAGAGTTAGGTTCCCAAGCCTTACAAGCAACGGTAAAACGTGTTGATTACGGTTTCCAGCGCTTCTTTCAAGGTTTGGGTAAATATCCAAGATTCAAGTCTTCTCGTTATTACAGGGGATGGACTTATCCAGGAGTTGCTGGGTGGAAAGCACATACAACCGGAGGGAATGGGCATCTAGAAATATCTCATCTAGGTAAGATTCAAATGCGGGGTAAGGCACGCAGTTGGGGTCAGCCCACAACTTGCACCATCGTTTGGAAAAACAACAAATGGTATGCCTCGATAACCGTTAAATGTGAGGTTCAACGACAGGCTGGAACCGGAGCCGTTGGTATTGATATCGGCACGTTAACAGCTGTGGCTTTTGATAATGGGGAAAAGATTGACAATCCTCGCTTCTTAGCTGTCGCTCAAAGTGACATCAGGAAAGCATCAAAAGAACTGCGGCGTAAACGCAAACCCGAAAAACGCAATGTTAAGGCATCTCGCCGATGGAAGAAGGCAAGAAAGAAAGTTTCTAAATTGCAAAATAAGGTAGCTAACAGACGACAAGATTGGACTCATAAAGTAGCAGCACAAATAACTAGCGCTAACAGCTTGGTTGCTACCGAGACTCTCAATGTCAAGAACATGACAGCCAAAGCCAAGAAGGGTAAAAGAAAACGCCAAAAATCAGGACTTAACCGTTCGATTCTTGACGTAGGATTCGGCATGCTAAGAAGTGCTATCAGGTACAAAGTAGAAGAGGCTGGAGGCTTCTTTATAGAAGTTCCAGCCCAAAAAGTAAAACCAAGTCAAACCTGCCCAAAATGCTTGGCGCAGAAGAAAAAAGAGTTGAGCGAACGCATTCATCAATGCGAAAAGTGCGGATATACAACCGATAGAGATGTGGCATCCGCACTTGTTTGTCTCAATTATGTAAAGGGGTTAGGAACTAGCCTCTCAGACGTAGATGCTTCTAGCTCTACTGTAAAAACTCGCAAATCTACGGGAAGCTTACAGCAACTAGGGCAGTTGAAACGTCAGAAACCTTGTACGTAGCGCATGCGAAGTGCAAGGTAGTTCAT
>DATNPC010000561.1:0-3941 GCA_036703375.1 Allocoleopsis sp. | reverse complement strand
CGGCACTAGATGGCAGTAACGGCTTTGTCATCAATGGCTTCAGTAACTCTATCTCTTCCCTCAGCTCAGCAGGAGATGTCAACGGTGATGGTTTTGATGACTTACTCTTCGGCTCTGGTTATGGTGGTTACGCTGGCGAGGGCTATGTGATATTTGGCCGCGACTTCACCGGACAGGTTACGGCAGCTGGCACTCCAAATGACGATGTCCTCATCGGCACCACAGGTGCAGACATCATGATTGGTGATGTGGGCAACGATCTCCTGCTGCGTAGGCGGGGCAGCGATGTCGTCAAAGGTGGTGCTGGGGATGATACGTTAACGGTGCGCGACTTGAATTTCCGTCAGCTAGACGGTGGCAGTGGTACCGATACTCTGCGTTTGACTGGTTGGGGTCTCAATCTCGATTTAACGACAATTGCAGATAACAAAATTACTGGGATTGAGAAAATTGACCTGTCGGGCAGAGGCAACCATCACCTCACCTTTGATGTGCTCGATGTACTGGCGCTGTCGGATACCACCAATCAGCTGATCGTCCAAGGCAGTGTTGGCGATACGGTGAGTTCGACTGGGCAGGGATGGTTGTTCGATGGTACGACGAACCTTGATGACACCCTCTACAACCAGTACAGCCAAGGGGCTGCATCGCTGTTGGTGAGTGCTCAAATCGCTCAAACGATTACATGATAGGATGCCTTGAACTTAGAGATTGGAAACGATCGCGATCGCCTCTCCGATTAACTTCACTATGTCCCCTCCCCTCGAAATTACCGGTTCCCGGCAGTTTAGTGCCTGGTTAGCCCAGCAGAATATCAGCCTCGCCTTCACGACGTATCAAACGGGTAAGCTGTTTTTAATTGGCTTACAGCCTGATGGACGGCTGTCAATTTTCGAGCGTACCTTTAACCGTGCGATGGGATTGTGGGCGAGTTCCGATCGCTTGTACATGAGTTCGCTCTATCAGCTTTGGCGGTTTGAAAATGCCTTGGAACCCGGTCAAGTTCAAGATGGCTACGATCGCTTTTACGTCCCACGAGTTGGCTACACTACGGGTGATATCGATATTCACGACATCGCCCTCGATCGAAACGAACGGATTATTTTCGTCAATACTCTATTCAACTGTTTGGCAACGATTAGCGATCGCTACAGTTTCCTCCCCCTATGGAAACCCCCCTTTATTTCCAGATTAGCCGCCGAAGACCGATGTCACCTCAATGGCTTAGCCATGGAAAACGGACGCCCCCGCTACGTCACAGCCGTGAGCCAAACTGATATCGTGGATGGGTGGCGCGATCGTCGCCACAATGGAGGCTGCGCGATCGACGTGCAGTCGAACGAAGTGATTGTCAGCGGTTTAGCCATGCCTCACTCGCCCCGTCTATACCGAGACAAGCTGTGGCTGTTGAATTCCGGAGTTGGGGATTTTGGCTATGTGGATCGGGAACGAGGCGCTTTTGAGCCAGTGACATTTTGTCCTGGATATTTGCGAGGACTAGCCTTTAGCGGCGATTTTGCTGTAGTTGGCTTATCTAGACCCAGAAATAATAAGGCATTTTCCGATCTCCCTCTCGATGATAAGCTGCGGGCTGTAGACGCCGAAGCACGCAGTGGTTTACAAGTCATTAATCTACGCACGGGTGATATTGTCCACTGGCTCCGCATTGAAGGTATAGTTGAGGAGCTTTATGATGTCGCAGTCTTACCCGGAGTGCGTCGTCCCATGGCGTTGGGCTTTAAAACCCACGAAATCCATCGCATTTTGACCCTTGGTCCAGCCGCTAACTTGCTCGACTAAAGTAAAGAGAAGCATGAAGCGATCGCACGACAACTATAGCAGTCGCCTTGGTGACTCTTGACTCTCGCTCTCATACTGAAACCAAGACCCGTTAATCTTTTCCCTTCTGCCTACTCCTGCGGAGAACGCTGCGCGAACTGCCCTTTGCCTTCTGCCTTTTGCTACATATCACTGGCCACTGTTCACTGTTCACTGTTCACTGTTCACTGCTCACTGCTCACTGCTCACTGCTCAACCTGTTGACGAACCAATGCCGCTAAGCGTTCTGCACTATCCGTCACGGCGAGGCTAGCCGCGTTTTGAGCCATGTTTTCCAGCACCTGGGGTGACTGTAACAAATTCAATACCTTACTTTCTAACAATTCAGGCGTCAGTTCGGCTTGACGAAACACTAACGCGGCACCCGCATCGGTAAAGCTAGCCGCATTATAGGCTTGGTGGTCTTCAGCGGCAAAGGGATAGGGAATTAGAATCGCTGGAGTGCGCGTTACGGCAAGTTCAGTCAGCGTTCCTGCACCCGCACGGCTAACCGCGAGATTTGCGCGTTGCAGGAGTGCAGCCATCTGGTCGTAAAAGGGCATTTGGATGTAGTGGGGATGGCTGAAACTGGTCGCGTCTGGGTCTTTCTCACCCGTTAAATGGACAATCCAGGCACCCGAATTCAGCCAAGCTGGGGCACACTGACGTACCAATTGATTCACCGCGATTGCGCCTTGGGAACCCCCAACCACGACAATCAACATCGCGGTTTCTGGAATCGGCAGTTCAAGCGGTTGAATGTCTCGAAAACTGTCTCGTACTGGTGTTCCGACATAGACTGTGTTGGCTTTCGGTAAGTAGCTAGCCGACGATTCAAACCCAAGCGCCACGGCACTACACAACGGGCTAAAAAAGCGAGTTACTTTGCCGGGAAGTGCATTTGATTCATGCAGAATTACGGGTAAACCTTGCCACCGTGCGGCAATAATTGCTGGACTGGCAATATAACCGCCCGTTGTGAATACGCCATCAAATTTCTCGGTTTTGAGCAGTTGCCGTACCTGACGTACCGAACTGGCAAGTCGTCCTAGAATTCGCAGCGTACCCAGCCCAAAGCGCTGTTGAAAGCCCTCGACACCAATGAGGTGGAGGGGATACTGAGCGGGAACCAGTTCTCGTTCCAGTCGGTCAGGGACGCCCAGCCACTCAATTTTGTAATCGGGCAATTGTTGGGCAAGAGCGAGTGCTGGAAATACATGTCCCCCAGTACCACTAGCGGCAATTAACAGTCGAATGGGTGGTTGATGCAAGGTTTCTCGTTCTCCTACGAGTAGCTGGATGCTCAGTTCAGAGCGAAATTGATTATAAATTGACGACCATACCACCCATTAGCTTAGCTGAAGCGATCGCTCTGCCAAAGGGGAAGTTCGACAATTAGCTCGCTACCTTTCCCGAGTTCGCTATTGACTCGTAGCTGGCCTTTATGATTTTCCACGACAATTTGGTAGCTCACCGTTAACCCCAAACCCGTACCGCAGCCAACAGGCTTGGTGGTAAAGAAGGGGTCAAACACTCGGCGACTGATTTCTTCGCTCATCCCTGGCCCGTTATCTGCAATTCGGATGATGACATGAGGTTGGCGATCGCAATATTTTTCTTGAGAGGACAACTCAGTGGTCTTGGCACTAGCCCTCTCTACCACCTCGGTGGAAATCCAGATCGTCAGATGTTTGTCAGTTGTCCATTGTCCCTTGTCCGATTCTCCCAACCATTCTTGCTCAGACACAGGAGCAAGTTCTTTGTGTTGACTACTCACCAAGGACTCTTCCAACGCATCAATGGCATTGGACAGAATATTCATAAATACTTGGTTGAGGAGACTGGGATAACATTCTACTTTAGGTATATTACCGTACTGTTTGATGACTTGAATCGCAGGTCGTTTTGCCGATCGCTCTAGGCGATGCTGCAAGAGTAAGAGCGTGCTATCGATGCCTTCATGAATATCCACTAACTTGATTTTCGCTTCATCCAAACGAGAGAAATTTCGCAGCAGCAGAACCGTCTGAGAAATGCGTTCGGCACCGACTTTCATCGATCGGAGCAATTGGGGGAGATCGGATTTGAGGAATTCTAGGTCTATCGTCTCTAGTTTGGCAGCA
>DATNPC010000560.1:0-6775 GCA_036703375.1 Allocoleopsis sp. | reverse complement strand
TAAGTTCATCGGTTTGGGCAAATCGGTGCAGGAGGCGAGTGCGTTCCAACCGATTCAGGATACGGGCAATTAGTTCGGGTTCGACAATCGGTTTGTTTACGTAGTCATCTGCTCCTACCGCAAATACTTGATACACAGTTTCGGCATCGCTATGGGCAGATAGGAACAGTACGGGTAATCCACTCCACCGAGGATCGTTGCGAACGACTTGGCACAGTTCTATGCCATTAAAACCTGGCATCTGGACATCTAAAATCAGCAAGTCAGGTGCAGTGGCTTCCAGTACCTGCCAAAATTGTTGGGGGTCTGACAAGGTAGTGACATGAAGTCCCCAAGGTTTAAGTAGAGCAGACAAGGTCGTTAGCACCTGGCTATCGTCATCCACAATCAGCACTTTGGCTTCTGCTGCTTGCTTGCGCTTGAGTTCCTGAGAAACGGCTTTAAGAATTTCCTCTGGAGTAATCGGTTTTTGTAAAAAGGCATGTCCTCCCAAACGTGCAACTTCTACGCGATCGCTTAACTGATTTCGTCCAGCCATTACCAATACCGGAATCGTGGGAGTGCGCTGATTCAGTTCAGCTAGTAAGGTTAGACCGTTTTCTGGGGTTTGAGACAAGCTGAGGTCTAGCAGGATAACATCTGGACGGTTGCGTGAAATCGCCCGTATTGCCGTTGTCAGATCGGTTGCCACATCCACCTGTAGGTTCCACGCGATCGCTTCCCGCTTGATTTGTTCACTCAGCACCACATCATCATCAACCAGCAGTAGCCGGCCGAATGCCGTCTCGATCTTGGACGTTGCCGTTGCCTTTGGATGATTCTCCACAGCTTGCTTCAACTGCCCGACCAATGCCTCAAGCTGTCGGGCATCGTTGTGACCTAAAGATGCCAATTGGAGCAACTGCTCGATCTGTCGTGCCACCTCTGAGCCTTGAGGACAGCCGAGGGAACCCAACGAGCCAATTAAACGGTGAGCTTGAGCTTGAGCTTGCTGCCGCAGTCCGCTATCTAAGCGACGAGTTGCGAGTTGAGCTTGAGTTTGCTCGAATAGTTCCATCTGCGTCCCCAAGCTCTCTTTCAACTCGTGCCACATTTGTTGCACTACCCCCAGGACTTTGGCTTCAGCTTGGGGCTGCCCTCGTCGATCGACATCAGCAGGCTGCGATCGCATATTGCAGACTGCTGATGTCGATCGCGTTTCTACAGGTTTCACCTGTTGTTGAGACACCCCTTGAGTCAGGGTGCGATCGGGTGCAGCCCTCAGCCGATAGCCCAATCCATACACCGTCTCAATCAAATCTTTCGTCATTCCAGCGGCTTTGAGCTTCTGTCGCAAACCCTTAATTTGAGTAGAGACAGCGTCCTCTTGGGGAAAATTGTCGCTAGACCAGAGGGAATCGATGATGGCACTCCGACTAAAGATGCGCCGGGGATTTCTTAAAAAAAGCTCCAGTATGCCGTACTCTTTTGGCGTCAGGTGCAAACGTTTGTCCCGATACGTGACTTTGCAAACATCCGGGTCGAGCTGAAGCTGCTCCCAGGTCAACACGGTTGATAATGTAGAACTGCCCCGTCGCAGCAAAACTTGAATCCGAGCGATTAACTCCGACTCATCATAGGGCTTAACAACATAATCATCCGCCCCTGCCTCCAAACCCCTGACTCGGTCAGCACTGCTATCTTTCGCACTCAATAGCAGAATGGGTATGCTCAAACCCTCAGCTCGCAGTCGGCGACAAAGACTTATACCATCTAGAGCGGGAAGAAGGATATCCAGTAAAAGCAAATCGTAGTGAAACGCAGTAGCAAGTTCCAGCCCGGTTCGACCGTCAGTCGCTGTCTCGACAGTGTAGTAATGAGTGGTGAGTACGGCTGTCAGGGCATTCGCTGTAATCTCATCATCTTCTACTAACAAAATCTTCATCGTTTTTCCCCTGTCGAACCCCCCCGTTACTGCTAGGCTCCTGTGATGAGTTTTTAATTCAAAATTACAAATTCATAACTCATATCTCTTGAACGTCGCAGGCTTAACGGGGGGACGGCACGCTAGGCTTGATAGTTATCCACTGACCAATAGTTGGTTCTCGATAAAGTGGTGCTTCAATAATAGTATCTTGCGCGAATCGATCGGGTTTGACAGTCATCCATCGACCCGTTTTAGGGTCTCGATACGTTGTGAAGGGCTGTTCTCGGGGTTGTTTCCACAATGCCATGACCATGATTTTCGTAGCTGACGACCTCACCTCCTGATAACTGTATCCTAGGCTGCTCTGACACCCACTTTCGTGATAGAGCGCTCTAAACTTAGGTGAAGACCGTCACTCAAAAAAGCGATCGCAAGCAATCAAGGATATGCTTTCGCTCACTGTTGAATCGTGAGAGCGATCGCATCCCCAACAGATGGAAGAGATACAATTAGCTTGTGTAGGGTGGGCATTGCCGAATAGAACTTGAAAGCTTGATTCTATCGTTAGTCGGCAATGCCCACCCTACGATGATTGAGAAAGGTGCAAGCTGTCAGGTTAGATACTGCCACTCAGCTTACGGCCACAGAGACAGACGCACTACTAGCGCATGCACTACCTTGTCGCACTGGAATTTCAATCAAAAACTCTGTTCCTTGACCTGGCGCTGACTCGCAGCGCAGGCTACCTTTGTGTTTGTCTACTACAATGTGATAGCTAATCGATAGTCCCAACCCCGTGCCTTTCCCGATTGGTTTGGTGGTGAAAAAGGGGTCGAAGAGTTGTCTTTTGATTTCGTCTGTGATGCCTGAACCATTATCGGCAATTCGCACGATCGCGCAATTGCCATGAGTGAGTTCGGTGCGAATCCAAATCGTGGGTGCAAAATCCGCAGGCGTGCGGCAATTGCAACCGACTTCCTCTAAGGCATCGATCGCATTACCCACAAGGTTCATAAATACCTGATTGAGCTGAGAGGGATAGCACTCGATCTCCGGCAATTCCCCATACTCTTTAATCACGTTAATTCCGGGGCGATCGCCATTCGCTTTCAGCCGATTGTTTAAAATTAACAGCGTACTCTCGATCCCCTCGTGGATATCGACGGGTTGCATGTGGGATTGGTCGATGCGGGAGAAGTTGCGTAAACTCAGCACCAGATGACGAATCCGTTCTGCACCCGTTTCCATGGAGGCAAGAACTTTGGGCAAATCCTCGATCAGAAAATCCAATTCAGCCGCTTGAGCGTGATACAAGATTTCCGGTGCAGGATTGGGATAGTACTTGCGATAAAGGCGTACTAATTGCAATAAATCTTTGACGTATTCGTTGGCGTAGTGCAGATTGCCGTAGATAAAGCTGGTGGGATTGTTGATTTCGTGCGCTACACCGGCGACTAGCGTTCCTAAGGTGGACATTTTTTCCGTCTGCACCAATTGCGCTTGGGATAAATGCAACTCGTGCAGCGTTTTTTTCAGTTGTTCGGCTTGAGCGGTGGCAAAAGCTGCTGTGGTGCGGCTTTGCTCGTAGAGTTCGGCTTGGTCGATCGCGATCGCTAATTGGTCAACGACGGCTGCAATCAATTCCACCTCATGATCGCTCCAAGGACGATGTTCGTGGAAGTGTTCGCAAACAATCACCCCTGTTTTATTGGAACGGGTTTGCACGGGGGCAACGAGTAGTGATGTCAGTCCCATTGCTTGCAATCGCTGGCGACTTTCTGCATCCAGCTGTAAATCGGTACTCACATCATCGATGCGGAGCAAGCACTGATGCCGAATCGGTTCGCAGATTGCCTCCACCTGATCGACGGTGCATAGAGAATGCCGATTCATCCCGAATGCAGATTCGCAAGCGGTATGCATCAATTCAAAATAAGAGGATTCCTCTAAAGAGCGATACCACAAAAACTGACAGCGATCGATTTGCAAGAGACTGCAAATTTCATGCACGGCTGTCTTTAATATCTTGTCTAATTCTAAAGAACTGCGAATCTGACTCGATAGACGACGTTTAAGCAGTTCTTCTCGCTCTTGCAGTTCGCGGAGTTGGTTTTGGGTTTTTCGCAATCGCTCGTTGGTGGCGATCAATTGTGCCATAGCTGCCTCGACTTCGCGAGACTTTTGCTCGATCAGACAGCTGTATTGAATCGATTGCGAAACCTCCGCTAGCATATCGAATACAACGGGTGACACTTGGTCGCTTAACTCTTCGAGTCCCAACCAAGGTTGAGGTTTGATCGGAGTGGGACTGGTAAACACGACTTGAAATTGACCGTTGGGTAAAATCTTACCGATGCGGCAAGGCTTACTCAGATGATTGTTCGCTTCGATGATGACCTTACCACCCGGTGCCTCAAAGGTTTGTCCGTAGGCGGCTTCGCGCACGCGATCGACATCAAACGATCCCGCTTTTTCTACCGCTTGTTTCCAGAGATACACCTGGAAATAGGCAGCCTCAATGGGATCGCTCGTTACCCGCTCTTCACCGTACTGCTGCTGAAACTCCTGGACAAAGGTACAATTCTGGGGCGTGTCGATACTCTGAAAATAGCTCCAACTGGCATAGTGTCCGGCGGCAACATTGCCACCAATGCGGCGGACTTCTTCTTCCGTGACGCTAATCGCCATAATCGGAATGTCTTCAGCGCTAATGCCAGCCTCTTTGTATTGTTGATAGAACGCGATATTGCTATCCCCATTTAGGGTATTGAAAACAATATCCGGCTTGGCTTGCTTGATTCTTTCAATCAAGTCACCGAAGTCTGTCGTGCCGAGTGGCACGTATTCTTCTCCTGCTAGCGTGCCGCCTTTGCGTTTGAGATGAGCTTTAATGATTTTGTTGGACGTGCGGGGAAAGACGTAGTCAGACCCTACTAAATAAAAACGGTTGCCCTTATTGTGAAGCAACCAATCTACAGCAGGCCCGACTTGTTGATTGGGACAAATGCCGGTGTAAAATATTTGACGCGAGCATTCGAGTCCTTCATACTCGACGGGATACCACATCAGCGCGTTGAGTTCTTCCAAGACGGGCAAGACGGCTTTGCGACTGGCCGACGTCCAGCCACCGAAGATTGTCGCCACCTTGTCTTGTTCGATCAGCGATTTGGCTTTGCGTGCAAAGGTTTTTGGGTTAGAGGCTCCATCTTCCACGATTGGTTCGATGATTCTACCTAAGATACCACCCGCTTGGTTGATTTGTGCGATCGCCATCAGTTCAGCATCTTTCAACGACGCCTCGCTGATTGCCATCGTTCCACTCAACGAATGCAGAATCCCTACGCGTACCGTAGGACTCGGTTTAACAAACGGCTGGCTTGCTTCACTCATCTTTAGGCAGTTCCCAAAAATATCCTGTGTTTGAGCACCCATTAGCCCTCGTCACCAACGAAAACTCAATCTTAGCTGGTGTGGCTGGGAAGAAATTCTCTATGAGTTCCAACGCATCTAGACAGCCTCTAGCTCTTTCTTAAATGAGAGGTGTGGTTCTGCGGGGATGCACTCGTTTAACTCAAGGCTGATGGCAATCAGGTCAGAGTTCTTACCATCGGGTCGATCAACTCTCTAGCTTCTGGAACCTTTCATAGTTGCTAATGTATCTTTTGCCAAAGCCTTTTTGGAAAACCATACCGCATCTTAACCTGTTTTTAAAAGTAAGAATTGTATTAATTTTTACGCTTGATGCAATCTTTTCAATTTACCTGGGCAATCGCAGCAAATGACTTCACGACACTGGTTTTGCATTCATACATGAGCATACCCAGCTCGCTTAGTCTCTCCCAACTGTTACGGCTCCATCAGTAGCGTCTTTTAAATGTTGACAACTCACCCCCTATGTGTGTATTCCCCGATCCAAATCTCAGAAGCACATCGTTTACAGTCGGCTTCCTCATCAGCTAGGGATGAAACCATCATAATAAACTGAAAGACCTGATATTCCACTACTCCAGACAACGCCTCAAGCCCAGTACTGACGAAGCCGCTCTACCGCTGAGATGCTAGCCCGCAGTTACGCTTCTGGTTCCCCTCTAAAACATCGGGGAATTGACGGTCAAAACGTCACGTCTGAAAAGACAATTTCAGGACTTACGCAGGGACTCCACATATAGGAAGGGCGCACGTCGGTGCGCCCCTACTCATGGTGGTTCAAAAGGGAATTTGCGTCAGTCCCAAATTTGTATTCGACTCTACCTATCCAGTTTTGAACACTTTAACGGCTAAAATCGGTAATTTCATTCATGCCAATACTGATTTCAATTGATGATTCAAGATAAATTTATAGGGTATCCAGCAGGCTAATATCAGATAACCCATCGATATATTGAGATTAATTCCTCGCTCGCTGCTGGATTAAAAGCATTGATAAAATAGAACAAATTCATATCTTTTTACAGGTTATGAATTTACTGAACGCTACATTCAATCGAGTCTGGTAAAGTCAATCCGCGTATCGTTTAGGCTAAAGAGCACCGGCTCCAAACTCAGGTTTTGGGAAGCTGACTGCTCCGATCGGAGATACCTAAAAATCGCCAGAAACCATTATTTGACTCCAGCCTAGCTTTTTCAATGTCTGATTGAGTGGCGTAAGCTTTGGTCATTGAGAAAGACAAAATCTACATTTTTTTCGAGGAGAGCCAACAATAGCGCTGAGAAAATTAATGGAAGTTTATCTTTGTCAATGAAATCTAGGGCGTGTCATCAATTAAATGTAGAATGCTGTCAGAGCAAGGCTTTTACGGCTATAAAGCTCGAACGAGCCTGACAGCCAGAATTCACTACTGGTACGGGATGTGTAGCTAATTGATGACA
>DATNPC010000559.1:0-4560 GCA_036703375.1 Allocoleopsis sp. | reverse complement strand
ATAAGGTACCGCTAAGTAAGTGTGAAACCAAAACATACCAAGGAAAACAAACAAGCTGACGGCTAAGCAATCTATCAAATACCAAAACTACTAGCAGTTACTCTTTTTCAGGTTCATTACCTGAACTATTCTATCTAGTGCAAGAAGGCAGAAGTAAAAAGGCAGAAGGCAGAAGGGAGTAAAGCTGTTACAGTAAGCTTTTCAACATTTTTTAACTGGTGGGTTATTTCTACCGCGCTGCACTAGGTTATTCATACTGAATTTAAGCGTTGGCAATCGCAACTGACGGATGCGATATATGTAATTGTGATATGCTGGCGATATCAAATGTTTTTATTAAAAGTTGAATTTTAATTTTAGAACTCCTGAAAAAAGAATTTGTATATTCTTGCATTAACTTTTAATTGGAAGTTCTTAAAATAAAAAATTTCAGCAATTTGTTCGAGCTAAAATAAGCATTTTTGCTGAATTTAATCGGGGTAATTCTAATCTAAAATAGAGTTGAGCATTTAACAGCCGTAGGACGAAGAGTGCATCGCTACAACTTAGTCACCTGTCTGCTGCGGTCGAAAAACTCTCAATTTGTTCTTGCCAGAGTTCAACCCAGCTCGATATCTATATCGAGAAATACATAATGCTGAAAACCATAAAACTGCTCGACAATCTGTCGGTCGATCGTTTAAGCCAGCTATGGGCAGAACGCTACGTTCCTGACCTATCAACGATGTCCTTTAAGGAAATCAATTTTAGTATTTATGAGTTACTTGAAGCTGCATCACCTCAGGGACGAACTCAAACAGTTGCGAAGCTCGAGCGAATGGTGGAAATTCGCTGTCAATGTGCTGGGATAAAAACCAATATTATCTTTTCCTATATTCCTAATGTTGTAAATTTGACAGAAAGCAGAGGGATTGCAACGATAGCCGCGCAAGTTTATCAGAAAATACTAGAAGTGTATCAAAAACAATCTACATTTCCTGGTACGTTAGTACATCCACCCAACAGAGTTACCGTTGATGTCTCCAATGATATTTTTAGGTCATCAGTAATGCCCAGACTATCTTTGGCGGAAGTCAAGCAACTAGCCATGGAGATTGAACCACTATTACTCAAATTTCAGGAGCAGCATCTCACATCGGAAGATCGACGCACTGTTGGTTTCATGAGTACACAATTTCACTTGAGTGCCAAGTTAGTGCTAGATCGACTGACACTGCCGGAGCAACTATTACTCAGTCCCTACTTCAAGTTTGTTGAAGAACAAGTCTGTATTCCTTGGCAACGAGTTTGTAGTGCTGCGGCTCAGCATAATCTCGACTCTCCAATCTTAGTCCTGGCTCAGCAACTACTACCCCTTTCTCCAGCGATTGCCAAGAAAGTTTATAACAGAGCAGTCCACATGAACCCGAAGCATCGTAGCTTGCGCGGAGGACTCACCAATCCGGGGGTAAGAGCTTCTAGCATTCGAGACATCGAAATGTTTCAAGCGTATTTATGGTTGTGTGCGTTGGAGGGCAATATGTCAGCGGTAGAACAAGAACTTCTACCTCTGTGTATGATGGTTTTTCCCAGTATTGAAGTGAGTTGGGAACTAGTAGAACAACTGCTGCCGTCGCTAGTGACGGAAATTGAAGAGCGCGTGTCCTCAGAGCAAATGCAATTATTAATGCCCTACACTCAAGCAATGGAGCAGATGTTCTCTAATCTTGAAGCAAAAGCAGTAGGAAAAGTAGACTATTCCCGCCTGCGAACAGGGTAATTTATTTACCAATATCTTCGTTCCACAACTGGGGGTTACGCTCGATAAATCTACTCATCAGCTGTTTACATTCCTCTAAATCTAGGTCAATCACCTCAACGCCTTGGAATTCCATAAATTCTTTGGCACCGGAGAATGTCTTTGATTCACCCGCAATAACTTTTTTGATGCCGAACTGAACAACGGCACCAGCACAGAGATAGCAAGGCATTAATGTTGAATAAAGCGTTGTATCTTTGTAGTTACCAATTCGACCGGCGTTACGTAGGCAATCAATTTCAGCATGAGTGACGGGATCGTTGTCTTGGACGCGCTTGTTGTAGCCTTTGCCAACAATCTGTCCATCTTTAACCAGTACGGAACCAATGGGAATTCCCCCCTCACTGAGTCCCTGTTTGGCTTGTGCGATCGCTTCTGCCATGAAGTTGTCCATAACACCTCGGCACCTGATGTTCGATGATTAAGCTTTCTAGAATACTCTGTCTTTAGGTACTTGAGGTCGTTTATGTTTGGACTGAAGTCAAACAGTAACCAGAACTCATGGGTAAGTACTTTACTGGCTACTGTTCACTGTTCACTGGCCACTGTTCACTGCTCACTGTTCACTGCTCACTGCTCACTGTTCATTACTCGGGTTTAGTGTCCCGCAGCATGAGTGCTTCCACTGCGGCTTGCGGTGTAATTTCCCCTTTGAGCAAGCGATCGACTTGGTAAGTAATAGGAACTGAAACACCTCGCCTGTTAGCACGCTCGATTAAAACCGCCGTGGTATTCACGCCTTCCGCTGTTCCTTCTAGATGCGTGAGAATTTCTGAGAGCATCTTGCCCTGAGCGAGTTGGTACCCTACTTGATAATTCCGGCTGAGATTGCTGTTGCAGGTAGCGAGTAAGTCTCCTAGTCCCGATAAACCATAGAATGTTTCTGCTTTAGCACCCCAATCCGTACCTACTCGGATAATTTCAGCCAGTCCGCGCGTCAGGAGAGCAGCCTTAGCATTGGTTCCCAACTGTAAGCCATCACAAGTCCCTGCTGCGATCGCCATGACATTTTTCAGCGTACCACCCAGTTCAACGCCCAGGGGATCGGGATTGGTGTAAACCCGGAAATTTGGGGACGAAAACGCTTTCTGTACGGCTTCTGCTGCCTTAGCATTAGTGCTGGCAACCACAGTAGCGGCTGGCAGACTTTGTTGAATTTCTTTGGAGAGGTTGGGGCCAGAGAGAACAACGACTGGATTTTCAGGAAAGGCAGCTTGCCAGATTTGTGACGGGGTGCGAGTCGTTGCCGTGTCTAAGCCTTTGGTTGCCGTTATCAAGATTGTGTCAGGAGAAATGTTCAACCCCTGTAAGTGTTGCACTACAAAGCCGACACCCGACATCGACACAGCCGATAGGATGATATTGATATCTTTCAATACATCCTCTAAACGCTCCTGACTCCGACGCGACCACAAACGAACATCATGAGCGTTCTGTGATGCGAGCAAACCAAGGGCTGTCCCCCAAACCCCAGCTCCGATAATGGCAATTTTACTCATTGTGTCGAAGGGTTGAAGATTGTCTAGTAGGAAGGTGAAACGGTGGTTAGCCTTCTCTGGGATAACGCTCCATCAACTCTCTAACTTGCGCGGCGTGATAGGAGCTGCGGGTGAGCGGAGAGGAGACAACTTGCAGAAACCCTAAGGACTCACCGAACTCTTTCCAAGCATCAAACTGAGCCGGTGTGATGAAATCTGCAACCCCTAAATGCTTCTGGCTCGGTTGAAGATACTGCCCAATCGTTAAAATATCGCAGTCTACTGCTCGCAAATCCTGCATCACTTGACGGATTTCCGCGTCGGTTTCTCCTAAGCCCACCATTACACCAGATTTGGTGTAAATCGCGGGTGCCAATTCACGCGATCGCTTCAGCAATTCGAGCGATCGCTGATAATGTCCTTGAGGGCGCACTCGCCGATACAGACGCGGCACTGTTTCCGTATTGTGGTTGAGTACTTCCGGTTTAGCTTGGAGAATTGTTGCTAATGCTGCCCAATTCCCACACAAGTCGGGAATTAGTACCTCAATCGTCGTCTGAGGAGAGACAGCCCGAATTGCTTCAATGCAGCCTACAAACTGGGATGCACCTCCGTCAGGTAAATCGTCCCGGTTAACAGAGGTAATGACCACATGGTTTAAACTCATCCGTCTGACAGCTTCTGCCAGACGGGTTGGCTCGGTGGGGTCAAGAGCTTTAGGCTTTTTCTCGAAGTCGATATCACAATAGGGGCAGGCGCGGGTGCAAGCAGGCCCCATAATTAAAAATGTTGCGGTTCCAGCCTTAAAGCATTCGCCAATATTCGGACAAGACGCTTCTTCGCAAACCGTATTCAGCGACAAGTCCCGCAATATTTCTTTAACATTGCCAACACGCTCCCACTGAGGTGCTTTGACACGTAACCAGTCTGGCTTAACTATCACTCCCAAAAACGCTCCCACTGAACTTATACAGCGTTAATACTAGGTTAATCGTATCTTTTCGAGGAGCGGATTGCCGCTTGCGACGTGATATCATGGACGAGATGGCTAATTGCTTATCGGGATGTAGCGCAGTTTGGTAGCGCACTTCGTTCGGGACGAAGGGGTCGCAGGTTCAAATCCTGTCATCCCGATTCTTAAAATTAAGGAAAATTGTCCTTTCAGGTGTTCTTTGTCAGTTTTAAGGAATTATTGTCCTAGAAACTGACAGAGGGCGTACTTGTCGTGACACCAGGCAACATCATAATATCACCACAGATATAGGGTTTTCGTCTCACTGCCTG
>DATNPC010000558.1:0-3246 GCA_036703375.1 Allocoleopsis sp. | reverse complement strand
CTAAGATTTGGTTCATCTAGTTTGCCATGAACAGACTTGCCTGATGGAGAGCTTTCATAATACTCATCAAGCCGATCCCCCAGTTGAACCTGATAGAGTTCAAAGGCTTGGTTGAATTGGGAGTTCATTGTCGGATCGACTGGAGATAGCCTCAACAAGGTGAGAATATCGGGAAGGCTCGAACAACCGTCTTGTAGATTCTGAGCTTCGAGAAGCCCCTGACCTCTTAACATCTGATTCATCGCTTAGCCTCTTAGCGTTGAGAGGTTGGTCTTTGAGCGTTATATTTCTTAAAAAAGCTGGTGGGCTGGAAAATATGTGGATACCTACTAGTGAATTTACTGAGGTAATTTCAGTTTAATCATGAAGAATCGGTAAAGTTTTCATGAAGGCTTCATGAAAGCTTCATAAAACTCGGTCAGTCATGCACAAGAACTCGTTATCTCCTGATTCGCGATCGCGTTTGATAACGGGGCATTGAACAATCAAGCCTCACTGTTTGCAAGATTTGGCTTAATCCGCTATCAACAGGAAAGCTTGATTCAAAGAACTTCTATAACAGATGCTTGCAGCAATTCTCTTCGATCTAGATGGCACTCTCGCTAACACGGACCCCCTGCACTTCCAAACCTGGCAGGAGGTGCTGCGAGCCTATGATATGGATATCGATCGCACTTTTTATGACGCGAACATCAGCGGACGCCTCAACCCCGTCATCGTTCGGGATTTGTTACCGCAACTCTCAGAGGTAGAAGGAGAGCAACTCGCCTATCGCAAAGAGGCTCAGTTTCGAGAAATAGCTCTGGGCCTCACACCCTTAGCAGGACTCCTGGATGTACTTCAATGGATTTGCGATCGCAAATTGAAAACAGCGGTTGTCACCAATGCACCTCGCGAGAATGTCAACTTTGTCCTTGAGGTGTTAGAGCTCGTTAATACGTTTGATACCGTCGTTCTTTCTGAAGAAGTGACAGCAGGCAAACCCGATCCCGCCCCCTACCAGTTTGCCCTAAAACAATTAGGAATTTATGCCCAAGAAGCGATCGCCTTTGAAGATTCTCCCTCCGGTATCAAATCTGCGGTAGCAGCGGGTATCTACACGATTGGCATTGCCTCTACCCATAACCCCAACCATCTGGCAGACGCGGGTGCAGCTATGGTGATTCCGGATTTTACGGCAAAGGAGCTATGGCAACTGCTCGATTCTTGGATGGGAGTAGACTTAACAGTGTTCAGTGAGCAGTGACCAATGAACAGTTAGTCACTACTCACTTTCGGTTGGAATTGAATGGCACTGACTTAAGCCCTGAACTAAAGTTCGGGCTAAAAGCTAAAACCCGTTAAAACGGGTTAAAAAGCTTTCCCAGTAAGCTTTAGCTTACTTGAGCTTTGAGCCGGAAATTTATTTCCAGGCTCTTAAGTCAGTGACATTCATCCTAGCTTGGAGTTAGTAGATACTAAACCACTAACTACTAAGCTATGCGCGTTATTATCCAGCGAGTTAAATCATCTCAAGTGACGGTGAACGGAGAAATCGTCGGTAAAATCGGGCGAGGGCTAAACCTTTTAGTAGGGATTGCCGATACGGACACGGAAGCCGAACTGGACTGGATGGCGCGAAAGTGTTTGGACTTACGGCTATTTCCAGGTGATGATATCAAAAGCGATCGCTGGGAAAAATCCGTCCAAGAAATCGGGGGCGAACTGCTGGTTGTCAGTCAGTTTACGCTCTACGGTGACTGTCGCAAAGGACGCCGCCCGTCTTTCACTCGCTCATCTGCCCCAGAGGTAGCCCAAAACCTTTACGAACAATTCGTTGAGAAGTTGCGCCAGAGCGGTTTACGTGTAGAAACAGGTCAGTTTGGTGCCATGATGCAAGTCAGTATTGAAAATGATGGGCCAGTCACCCTACTCCTAGAGCGCGAAAGCGAGTAGGGTGTAAAAATCGTCCTTCTATTCTTTAAACTGAGAGTCAAGCGGTTCGCAAAACTCGTTCAACCCTTGCCTCAACACGTACATGAGTACGGGTGTGGCTAGGATTCCTGGAACCAAGGGAGTTTTTGCCAAGTATGCGATCGCATCTGCAACCGATCCCTTCAGTAAATCCTCCCGAAATTCCTTCTGGCAAATCACCGCACGGCATTTTCGAGCTAATGCATCTAACCACTCTGCATTGTCTCGTTGCGGTTGCTGCCCGACGCGAATGGCTAACGCAATCACCGCGTCTTCTAAATCTCCCTCACAATCTTCGATCGCATCGAGCGCGGTTTGGGCTTGGAGATTATCGGCTAATTGAGAGCGAAATAGTGCAATTTCTCGATCGGTAACGATAGTCATAGTACTTCTGACAACTAGCCGAGCAGGAACACAAAAGATCGGCAGCTACCACTATTTTGCCAAAATGTAACAGTTTGTGTCTTGGCGAAACAGCCAAACCTTTCCCGCGACTCCTTTTTGGCAAGCCAGTCCAAAGTTAAAAGTCAGGACTGACACGCGAACGTCACCTCTAGGGACAATCCCCCCGTGGTTGCCCCGTTCGCACTAACTGGCAAAAACTTGTTGCTGGACTTCCATAATTTGCTGTTCAATAAATCGGTATGCGGCATATTCCCGCACCATCGGCTGTAATGCGAAGCGGGCAGATTGTTGCTCAATCAGCGCTCGTGCTTCTAAAGATTCCAGAGTTTCTAAGAGTTGTTGCCGTGAGAGGGAGTATGAAAATTGTATTCGCAATTGGGCAAAGGAGATGGGTTGGCGATATAAAACCAGCTTTTTAAAAATCTCTGTTTCTCTGTCCGACAAGCGGTTAAAGTGTTGTTCTAACAGCGCGAGAATGTCGCCAAATACGGTAGTTTGTTCGTTTAAAAATTCACCAATGCTGCCAGCAAATAACTTTTGAATGGTGGTGGAAACGATGGTTAACGCTAAGGGATTGCCTGCATAGCATTCAATTAATTTGCGCCACTGAGCCATTGAGCCTCGAAAGTCACCTTTAGCTTGAAAGATTTTTTGTATATCTGGTAGTTGCAAGCCCTTGACTTGCAAGCCTCGAACGGGGAGTGTTTCTCCTTCCAGTCGAGCAATGGCTTTGGGTTGCTCCCGACTCGTCAGCACAATGCAGCTTTGATGGGGAGATTCTCCGATTCTCTCAAAGATTCGATCGTACTCTTGATAGTGGCTGCAGGAGCAGCCAGTTTGATTGCTGCACGTCGTTATTCGTCCAGCGCAACTTTTGACAACTGCCTC
>DATNPC010000557.1:0-7970 GCA_036703375.1 Allocoleopsis sp. | reverse complement strand
AGGAAGATCAACGCGATAGCACGTCGGATTCTATACTTTCACGCCACTCATCCAAGGCTAAATCGATTAAATTGAGGGTGGAGCCTAACTTTCGATCCAAACCTGTCAGGTTTCTATATACCTGAGAGTAGGTGGTGAAGTCATGACTGAAACTGTATCTGTGACGGCTTTTGCCTAAGTAAAAGTAGATGAACTCAAGAATCTTGTGTTCTTCCAATAGCGGCACTTGTGCCCATGCCATTCCCTTAACGGGTTCCGTCAAGTAAGTTCTTCCCAGCCCACCGAACTCTTTTTTGGGGTACGGCAACAGCAGTAATAACCGAGGGCGGCAAATACCCCGAAAAACTGGAATGAACTGAGCGCACATCTTAGTCTTGCAGATATTTTTTTTTCCTTTGCATAACCCGTAGTCAGTAGAGGTAGTACGACTTACTTCAATCAAATTTTCATCAAAGGCAAGGAATTTCTCTCGGATGGTGAGAATGTACTTTTGCTGCTGTTGAGACAGACCCTCGATTAGCAATTGTAGGGAGTTGGGAAGTGCTGATTGTGTTGGGTACATTCCTAGAGAGTAGAATACGATGGGACAAGCTTGTTTTATTCTGTTACTGGCACGGCTGAGCGATCAATACTGCTGTACATAGAGGTCTGGAGAGGAAGCTATCGCTTTCTAGGGGGTTGACAATCTCCGCCCTAGAAGGGCGAAGATTTTTCGTTCACAGACCTGCATCCCTTCTGCCCTCTGCCCTGGACCTTTTGCTATGTTTGCGCGAGACTGCACTTAGCGGTTAAACATTTACAGCAATTTGCTTTTTTGATGAAATACACCCTGCATCAGGGCGAACGGCAGGAAAGCCCCTACTTTTGGAAAAAACGGCAGATGAGTTCACCTGCACCATCGGACTCAAACGGTACAACGCTGCCATCTTTGCGAATCCGAATGCGATCGCGACAGTTATATCCTTCTATAGGACGTTTAATGCCATCAACACTAACGCGGGCGCGATACTCCCAGTAATTCTTCGCACTGCGCTGGATGCTGACAATGCAAATTAAGCGATCGCTCGATTGACGACAAAAAGCCGCTTGAGCCGGGAAGGGAACGGCAAACGAAAAGGTCAAACACAGCAGTACGGCAAGGAATTTCACCATCGGGATAGGATTTGCGATCGCAACTATAGCTATTGCCATAAAGCTTAGGACAAATTTAATAGCCCAAAGCACTACCTACCAGTAATCAACTTTCTGCCTTCTGCCTCCTGCCCTCTGCCTTTTACCATACCCATTATCCCAGACAGCGAAGCACGACAAGCGATCGCGCCACAACTGGCACAGCTTGACCGTCAGTGTAAATCTTCTCCTCTTTGATAAAACGAGGTTCCTTAGTATCGATCTCAACCATCCACTGTTTCTTCTCTAAGCCAAACACAGTCGGTAGAGCAAACTCGATCGTTTCATAGTGAGCGTTAAAGAATAGGAGAAAGCTATCATCCCGAAGACGCTCGCCTTGAGGGCCGGGACTGGGAAGCTGGTTTCCATCTAAAAACACGCCAATCGACTTGGCATAACCGACATCCCACTGTTCGTCCGTCATCTCAGTGCCATCGGAATTGAACCACGCAATATCACTAATCCCTCGTCCGTGAATCGCTTGACCTTGGAACCACTTGCGACGCCGAAATACCGGATGCTGACGGCGAAAATAGATGAGTTCGCGGGTAAAATTCAACAGGTCTTGATTTTCCTGTTTCAAATCCCAATTGAACCAAGAAATTTCACTATCCTGGCAGTAGCCATTATTATTACCCTTCTGGGTGCGCTCCATTTCATCGCCCCCCAGCAACATCGGGATGCCTTGGGAGAGAAGCAGGGTTGCCAAGAAATTGCGCTTTTGCCGTTCCCGTAGCTCTAGCACTTGTGGGTCATCGGTGTCACCTTCTACTCCGCAATTCCAAGAGCGGTTGTGGGTTTCCCCGTCATTGTTATTTTCCCCGTTTGCCTCATTATGCTTTTCGTTGTAACTGACCAAGTCGTACAACGTGAAACCATCGTGAGCGGTAATGAAGTTAATCGAAGCATTCGGTTGCCGCCCATTCGTCTGAAAATACAGGTCGGGACTACCCGTGAAACGGTAAGCAAAGTCTCCTAATCCACTCTCCTGGCCGCGCCAGAAGTCTCGCATCGTATCGCGATACTTCCCATTCCACTCGCTCCACAGGACGGGGAAGTTCCCGACTTGATAACCCCCTTCTCCGATGTCCCAAGGTTCGGCAATCAGTTTCACCCCTGCTAGGGTTGGGTCTTGGTGAATGATGTCAAAGAACGCTGCCAGACTATCTACTTCATACAATTCTCGTGCTAGAGCCGAAGCTAGATCGAAGCGGAAGCCATCGACGTGCATGTGCGTTACCCAATAACGCAGGCTATCCATGATTAACTTTAAGACTTGCGGAGAACGCACGTTGAGGGAATTCCCACAGCCGGTATAGTCCATGTAGTAACGCTCATCGCCTTCCACCAAACGGTAGTACGTGGCATTGTCGATGCCTCGAAATGACAGAGTGGGACCTAAGTGATTGCCTTCGCCAGTGTGGTTGTACACCACATCGAGAATCACCTCAATTCCGGCGTGGTGCAACGCCTTGACCATCTCCTTAAACTCATTAACTTGTTCTCCCAACGTCCCACTGGCACTGTAACCAGAGTAAGGAGCAAAATAGTTAATCGAATCGTAGCCCCAGTAATTCTTTAGTCCCTTACTCACCAGATGTCCTGGCTGGGATAGGTAGTGATGAATGGGCATTAGCTCAACGGCCGTGATTCCCAGTCTCTGCAAATGCTCGATAGCGGCGGGGTGAGCTAGTCCTGCATACGTTCCGCGCAATTCTTCTGGGATATCCGGGTGCTGCTTGGTAAAGCCTTTGACGTGGACTTCGTAAATCACGGTTTCGTGCCAGGGGGTATCCAGCAGAGTGTCGTCACCCCAATCAAAGGACTCATCAACGACAACAGACTTCGGCACCAAATGAGCGTCATCCAGTTCGGAAAACGATAAATCTTCTTCCTCGGCTTCCCAAGAGTAGGCAAACAGTTCTGGGCCATTCCCTACTTCGCTATCGAGCGCTTTGGCATAGGGGTCGATTAGCAGTTTGTTGGGGTTAAAGCGATGTCCCTCCTCAGGTGCCCACGGCCCATGCACGCGGTAGCCGTAGCGCTGGCCTGGACCGACTCCGGGAATATAGCCGTGCCAGACGAAGTTGCTGACTTCCGTCAATTCTAGACGTGTTTCCTTATCGTCGCGATCGAATAAACAAAGCTCCACACCTGTTGCATTTTCACTGTACAGCGCGAAGTTTGTCCCTTTGCCATCCCAATGCGCTCCCAGTGGATAAACTCTACCCGGCCACAGTGCTAAATACATATTTGAATATCCAAGAAAAACTGAAAAAGTGATAGTTACAGTGACCAGTTATCAGTGACCAGTTATCAGTGACCAGTGACCAGTGACCAGTTATCAGTGACCAGTGACCAGTTATCAGTGACCAAGGTTTATAACGGGGGATTGAATTCACCGTTAAAACAAAACGCAACACGAATAAGTAGAGACAAGGAAATTGGCGTCTCTACCACTGGTCACTGAAGAAGGTAAGGGACGCTCAGGTGCCTACTACAAACGGGATTGTATTAGGACTAATTAACCGGACACGATATCATCAGGTCTACAGATTGCTGTCTTAACTGGCGATTTAGTAGTGAATTACAAAGATTGTGACAGGCTAGAAGTTTGGTAACGTCCACCGAAAGGGAGATTTAGTGCTGGGCGCGATCGCTATACTAGAGTGCCGGTTCAGTGGGAAAACTATTTCTGCACCAACGCTCTAGCGCTTAGAGGAATTTCCCGCAGGTTGCTGTTAAGGGCAGCGTGACAGTAAAGGTTGTTCCTACTCCAACAACACTATCCACAGAAAGTTGACCGCCATGCAAATCCACAGACTTTTTGACAATTGCCAAACCAAGGCCCGTACCGGGAATTGTGCCGACATTACTGGCTCGATGGAACGACTCAAACAATTTAGGTATTTCTTCTGCGGGAATGCCGATTCCCTCATCCTGAATTCTCAAAACCGTAATATCGTCTCTGCATTCCAAATCGAAGCGAATTATGCTGTCGTTAGGGGAATACTTAATGGCATTACTGAGTAAATTAGTCAAGATTTGCCGCAAAAGTTTTTCATCAAGATAGGTGTTGGTACATTCACCTCGACAGCTAAATCCGATCGTGGCTCCATTTGGGGCAGCACCCCTCATAGTTTCAACCAGTTCTTGACAGAATTGTTCTAAATCGAGAGGTTCTGGGTTGAGTTTTAGGCTGTTCGCCTCAACTTGACCGATGAATAGTACGTCGTTGACTAGGGCACTCAGATGTTTGGTACTGGCCTGGATGCGCTGGAGATGCACTAGCTTCCGCTGTTGGGTCAACTTTTCACCGTAATGTTCGAGTAATTCAGCAGAAGAGAGGATGGTGGTCAGCGGAGTTCGGTATTCGTGAGAAATGGTAGAAATAATTCTGGATTTGAGTTTGCTGAGTTCTCGCTCTTTTTCTAACGCTTGACGCAGGTTTTCTTCGCATTGTTTGCGATCGCGAATATCCCGAATCACCACTTGAACCGCTGCCTGTTGTTGCTCCGAGAAGGGTGCTGCCGCAACTTCTACATCAATTGCAGTTCCATCCAGCCTCAACAGCTTCTGTTCCATCAATCCGGTTGGCTGCCTCTCGTCTAGATTCTGTCGTATTCGCGCTTTAACGATTTCGCGATCGTCTGGATGCACTCTGTCCATTATCGGTTTACCAATCAGCTCGGACGGACTGCTTGCACCAAAAAGCTCGACCGCCGCCTTGTTAACAAAGACGAATTGTCCACCCTGATTGATAAAAATAGCGTTCGGGGATAAGTCTACCAGTTGTCGATAGCGTTCTTCGCTCTCCCGCAATCTCTGTTGTGCCTGCTGGTGTTCTCGCATTTCTGCCAGCAATCGTTCGTTCATCTGTTGCAAGCTTTGGGTACGTTCTGCAACTCGGCTTTCTAGTTCGTCTTTTGCTCGTTGGAGTGCCGCGTGAGCGAGCTTGCGTTCGGTGATGTCTTCGACGAGTCCTTCCATCACAGGCTCGGGTTCAGTTGTATTGATACTCTGACTCAAAGCCACCCAAATATTACGACCATCAGCTCGATGAAGCTGCATTTCGCGTTCCCGGTTCGAGGTCTGAAGTTCTGCTGGCGAGGATAAGAATAGTTCATGCAAATCTAAGGTTCGAGCTTCCTGTAAAGAACTCGCACCCACGAGATGTAGAAACGCGGCGTTCCCTTCTAACAGATATCCATCTAGCGTCGAACGAAAAACACCAACATTCAAATGATTCAACAGCATCTGTAAGCGCAACTCCAATCGTTCTGCTCTCCGTTGAGACTCAGCGCGTTGCAACGTTGAACGAACGACAACGGGCAGGCGAGCATACTGCTTGGGTGACTTAATCAGATAATCGTCTAGCCCAGCCTTCATCGCTTCCACTGCAACTTCTTGACTGCCACTATCGGTGAACATAATGACGGGACAGTCCGGATAGCAAGACTTAATCTCCCGCAAAAGTGTTAACCCATCATTCCACCGGAGTTGGTAGTCAGTGATGACCAGATCGAACTTGCCTGCATTTAAGGCTAAGCTGAGGTCTTCTGGTTTGATAATTTCCTCCACCTCTACGTCGGGAAATTCGCGGCTCAATTCACGGACGATCAAAAAGCGATCGTTCGGGTTGTCATCAACGAGCAAGAGACGGAGCATCTAGCGTTTCTGGTAGACCCAATTACACGAGCAAGTTAACCATAGCTCTTGCTATCGTGCTTTGCCTCCTATCTTCTGGGGGAATTGCTCGAAGGGTATAGCTGTTAGCCAGTGCCTTTATATAGCTATCAGCAGTCAGCTATCAGCGGTCAGCTAATCGCGTCGATAGGGAAAACTTTTCTGTCACAGTACGTTGGAAATCTCACACAACTTCTTTGATGTCTTAATCGTCTTGGCCGCTGCTATAAATATTGCTTTATTCTCTGATTTTATTGAGCCTATCCTACAGAAGACCAAGCAGCTCTCTACTGCTCACTGGTCACTGGTCACTGTTCACTGGTCACTGTTCACTGCTCACTGGTCACTGGTCACTGTTCACTGTTCACTGCTCACTACTCACTACTCACTGAGGGAGCTTGCTGAAGTTCTACCCAGAAGCGACTGCCCTGACCGAGTTGCGACTCTACACCGACTCGACCCCCCATGCGCTCTACTCCCTTACGCGCGATCGCTAATCCAATCCCTGTACCAGGATAAACTTCCGCTCCATGTAACCGCTCAAACACTTGGAAAATCTTTTCTTGGTGTTTGGAGTCAATTCCAATCCCGTTGTCCTCTACCCACAAACGTATTTTAGATGTTGGATGTTGGAGTTTAGATTGGGCATCCTGCTGTTCCCTATCTGTGCATCGTAAGTACTCTGTCTGCTCGGGTTCCTCTGCCCATATCCGCACCTGAGGTTGGATGCCCGAAGGGACGAATTTAATCGCGTTTGTGACTAGATTAGCGATAACTTGCACGAGAGTCGCCCAATGCGCGATCGCTTCCGGAAGCGGTTGTTCTACTATGATCTGAGCGTGTTTCTCTTGAATTTCTGCGTTCAGTTGAGTCAATACTCTAGCCACTAGAGCGTCTAGATTCACTATCTGAAGCGTCATATCAGCCCGACTGAGACGGCTGTAGTCTAGCAGGTCTTGAATTAAGTTGCTCATCTCTTGAGCCGAGTCAGCAAGGTAATGAGCGTAGTTTTGGCCCTCAGCCCCCAACCCCTCCGCGTAATCCTCTAGCAGCGCTTGGGCAAATCCCTGTATTCCTCGCAAAGGAGCTCGTAAATCGTGAGAGATGGAATAGACAAACACCTCTAGCGACTCATTGGCGTCCTGAAGGGCCGCCGTGCGCTCCGCTACTCGTTGCTCTAGTTCGGCAGCATGGCGCTGAAGTTGAGTTTGCAGTCGCGCTTGCTGAATGGCAACGGCTAGTTGGTTGGCCACTTCAGCGGCAATTTCTTGGTGTTCTGAGGTAAAGGCTGCGACTTGTCTGGAAAACAGCACGAGTTGACCGATGGGCTTACCTTCCACAATCAGAGCAACTGAAAGGAAACTCCGCTGACCTTCTGCTAGCTGGCGTTCTAGTGCAGGCGATCGCCAATCGAGCAGGGCAAGGTTTTTAATATAGTAAATTGATTCTTGCTGTAACGAGACTTCAAAGGGCATCAGCTCAGACAGGGACACGGTTGAACCGACCACCTTGCTATCGAATCGTCCTGCCAGTAACTCTGCTTCGTTGGTTTCAAAGTTGAACAAAGCGATCGCGGCCTGTTCAAACGGTACTACATCATGCAGGCGTGCGAGTGCAGTGGTTGCTAGCTCCGTTGCTGACTCTGCCCTCAAAATAGCGCGATCGATTTCATGTAAAGCTTCCAGGCGTTTTGCCAAACGGCGTAAGGCTTCCTCCGCTTGCTTGCGCTGAGTAATATCCACATTTACGACCACTCCACTGGCAATCGCCCCCGTTTCATCCCGAATGGGGACAGCGGAATTGAGAATGGTTTTTCGACTCCCATCAAATGCTTGGATTTCAATTTCTTCTTCAATCAAACTTTCACCGTTGGTCAGGGCGCGAGCTAAAGCCCACTCATGGGACGCAATAGGTCTGCCGGTATCAGCCCACCAGCCTTGATACTGTCGGTAATCCGCCATCTCCTTGAGCAAGGGGGCATCTTCACCCCAGATGCGACTAGCCATCGAATTCTTGTGCAGAATTTCTCCTTGACCATCAGAGATGAAGACCCCGACCGGGAGCAATTCGAGGACAGTACTCAAGCGTTTGCGTTCGAGGTCGCTAATCGCTTT
>DATNPC010000556.1:0-5839 GCA_036703375.1 Allocoleopsis sp. | reverse complement strand
CATTAATATCAAAATCAAAGCGGTTGGCGATGTTGTTCCCGGCACTAACTATCCACAGAATCGACTCCATCCCCAAAAAGAAAAACTGTTTCAAGGTGTCAAATCTAGTCTGAGAGGAGCTGATTTCTTATTTGGAAATTTTGAAGGTACACTAACCAACTATCCCTTTTCTACTAAAGGAATAGGTGGAATGATGGTCGCTTTTCGCTCTCCTCCCAATTACAACCGGATTTTAAAAGACGCTGGTTTTGATTTGATGAATGTGGCGAATAACCATTCCTTCGATTTCAATAGTCAGGGATTAGCTGACACGATCCAAAACCTTGAAAGGGCGGGGATAAAAGCTTTAGGTAAAAAAGGTCAGGTTCTGATTGCTCACCATAGAGGTCTATCGATTGCCTGGATTGGCTTTAGCTCCTATGACATGCACAATTCAGTAAATAATCTCAAACAAGCTACAGCTTTAGTCCGAGCGGCTAGGAATAATGCTGATATTGTCGTGATTTCTTTTCACGGTGGTGCGGAGGGAACTGGTGCTCTGGATGTTAGAAATAAAACGGAATACTTCTCTGGAGAAAACCGAGGTAATCTCGTCCTGTTTTCCCATGTCATGATCGATAGTGGTGCCGATCTCATCCTAGGTCATGGTCCACACGTTCCTAGAGCATTAGAGCTTTACAAAGGTAAGTTAATTGCCTATTCTCTAGGCAATTTTATGGGATACCGAGCGCTCGCGACTGATGCTCAACTTGCCTATTCTCTGGTTTTAGACGTCGAACTCAACAATCGGGGAGATTTTATTTCAGGAAAGATTATTCCTATTTACCTGAGTCGAGATGGCATACCCTATCGCGATCCTTATGGTCGCACTATCAATTTAATTCGCTTACTCACTCAAAAGGACTTTCCGAAGACTCCTTTAACGATCGCAAATGATGGTCGAATCCTCCGGAAGAAATGAAGCAATGAAAACTCTTGGGTCCCTGTCTCCGGAAACCCCCTCTGCTCCCTCTGCTATTTGCAAGCTAGGAGCGATGACTGTTCATCCTGAGTCGTTGCGAGCTTTCACCTGATGGATGTATCACCGCAAGCTAGCTCGAAAAATGGCTCGACTCCGATCTACTATACAAGAAGCACCTATTCGCTTTGGCTTTCAAGTTAATATACAGGTGAGGCTCGGATCTGTATCCTATAGGCAAGCACTACACTCTTATCTAACGCGTGCAATATTTCAACTTAAGGCTGCGATGCCGTTATGAGTTTTGAAAAGAATTATCAACAATGCTTAGAGAAACTATTGTGGGCAACCGAGCAGCTCAAGGTTGAAGTTCCTCCACCCCAGCTTTCTAAAATCGCCAAGCTGATTGTCAAAACGATGACAGGTTCTTGGCGCTATTTTCATTCAACCGACCATATTTTTGCTGTAGGTGGTACAACTGATGCCATTGAGGTACTAGCCGCTTTATTTCACGATATTGTATACGTGCAAATCGATGGGAGTGTCAACTTCAACCTCTCTTATTACCTAGCTGCCTATATTGAGGAAGATAGAGGACAATTGTTTATTCGACCAGCGGGCGAATGCAAAAGCGATCGCACGTTCGACTTTGTTGCGGCAGTGTTTGACTTGGCACCGGGGCAATTGCTATCTCCTCTGGCAGGTCAAAATGAATTCTTAAGTGCGATCGTTGCCACCAAGGTTTTAGAACCCTTTCTCCACCCTCAGCTGATTCTGGAGATTGCCGCTTGTATCGAAGCGACGATTCCCTTTCGTGCCAAATCGGAATCTGGCTTAAGTCCGAGCGAACTGTTACACGAGCGATTGAAGTCAACGAACGAGCGGTTTAAGCTTCAGTTAAGCGATCGAGAAATGATTCAAACCGTGAAGCGAGCGGTGAGAGTTGCCAATAGAGACGTTGCTGGCTTTGGTCATCCCTCTACAGGAGTGTTTTTAACGAATACCTGGAGTTTATTGCCGGAAACAAACCATAACCTGCAAAAATCTGGCTCGTATACCGTTCGGGATTACCGAATAGCCATCCAAAAGATGTCGGGTTTTATGAATTTCCTGAAGCCAGAACTGGTGTTTAGGCAGTTCCAGGGAGAACCAGACGATCGCACTTTCCACCGTTTGGTCGAGCAAGCGGAGAGGAATATCAACATATCGCGGCTTTATCTGGATAGCAAGCTCGTTGCGATCGCTATTCTTGAAGCTCTGTCTTTACGCTTGGGTTCAGATGTTTCTCTATCCGCCCTGATGGGAGAATTACCGGATTCTGGATTTGCAGGCGAGCGCTTAGTCGATTGCGTTCCCGATCTTCACAACTCCTATGAACCGACAAGTGAGATAGAAAAGGAAGCGTTGTATTTGTTGGCAGAGGGGCGAAGTACTAGCGTTACTTACGACCTCACAACCTCTCCTTTGACGACTTTTTTAGTCAAATCCCTTGGGTTTGATGAGATTCGCGCTATGCGAGAGCGAGCGCAGACATTTTTTCAACGCAGTATTTCATCCGAAGAGTTTCTAGCTAGCTGCCATCTAGAACCGATCGAAATCATCGCTAACGGAATCATCAAAGTCCTAGAGAATCGAAAAGCTGCACTCAGCCATCCTTGGCAACCGCTATCTCCGAATGTGGTTGACAAAGCAGTATGAGTGTGAACAATGGAATGCCTGCTTAAAAGCATGGCAGCCTTATCCAATAAAATCACTCGTCTGGCTGGAATTGTTCGCATGCGATCGTTTCTGACTCAATAGACTTCCTGCACGAATAAAATTTTTGCCCCCCTAACCCCCCAATTCTGGGGGGAACATGAATTCAAAGTCCCCCAAATTTGGGGGATTTAGGGGGCTTTTCATAATTCATGCAGGAGATCTAATCTTAAACCTCGGGTTCAATTCCAGCTGCCCTGAGTTGTGCTGCTAATCGTTCGGCTCGTTCTGAACCCCACAACAAAAGTTCTCCATTTTCATCCCACCACCGTAACCAATAGCCAGTTCGATTTTCCCGAGTGCCTTGCCATACTCCCAGAAATAGTCTCATTTGGGCAATCCAGTAACGGTTATTAGCATCAGGATTTCGTAGCTCATACCGTCGGGAATCATCCAATTGATAAACTTCTAGTTCTCCTGAATCGGGTTCAAAAATGACGTAATTAGGAACTTCTAGAACTCGCTCATAGAAAAACCACTTACCTGGAGGATAGGTGGGTTTGCTGGAATACTCTCCCCCTTCTGTATCGGAGAGAAATTCCATGACGATGGCTGGAATATCGCCCTGGAGTTGGGGTGTATAGCTGCGTTTAACTTCTTCTCGTGGAACTCTGATACAAGGTATATATGCCCAGTCCGGGGCTTTCACAACTATCTTTTGATTTAAGGTGGCGCAGATGCCGTAGTTAGTCGGAGTTAGTGCATTAGCTGGAAGCTTTCCACCAATTTCCAAGCTTTCAGTTAAGGCTGCGGCGAGGAACGGTTGATTGATGTTGTCCACAGGTTCATCGTCTAGAACGAAGTCATCCGGTAGCTTTTCCCAGGTGATCTCGTAGTTGGTGGTACTGACTAACATGGTATGACTCACCGATCAAATCACACTTTTAACAGGGGTTCAACACAAAAAAGTTTGGAGTTAGGTGTAGCTTTACTGTAGCGCTTCCAATGCATGATGAATGTTGTAGAAGCGATCGCTCGATAATCCACGTTCCTCAATACTGTCAACTATTCATTGGTAGGCAGTGTCTACCCTACTGACTTATCACTTATCATACTGAGCAAAAAATGGCTATCGGCCCTTTGCCAGATCTGCATAAATGATAATTTCTATACCTAACATCACTAGAAAAACCAGTTCAGTCCAACAAAGAACTTGAATAGTCCAGTGAGGTTGTGGCACTAGCAACCAAAATGCTACCAATCCAGCTATTCCTGAAAAGACGAAAGTAATTTGGTCAATAATCAGCTGCTGTATCTTGCGTCGTTTTCGCCGCTGATCGTTTCTGTGAGCAATTTCCCAGCCAAAGATAGACTCAGTTTCAGCGTTACCAGTCTGGTGTTTAATGTTTTCTACTAAAGTTAAGCGAATATATCTACCGAGTGCAGTTATTTTTTCATCATTAACCAGGTAAGTCCAGCCCAGAATGAGACAAACCCAAGGGATAACAAGCAGTGCATAATAATTAGCTTTATTGGAAACTGCGAAAGTGATGACTGTACCAAATACGCCAAGTGTTACGTAAAGAAGGTTGTCACGGAAGCCAATGCGTTGCGTTTGCTCATCCTTGAGTTTTTCATATTCTTGAAGGTATATATCGAGCATTCCTTTTTTGTCGTCACGCATGGCGAATTTCTGACAGGTACTATTAGAAGGCTATAACTAAATTCAAATTAAAGAAACGATTAATAGTTTTAAACAGATGGATTTCTCGGCTCAAGAGGTCGGTCGAGAAGGAAATGTTTGGTATAGCCTGCGGCTACTGCGGCGGCATATGGATGCCATTCGCTATTTTTACTAGAATCGGCAAAATCGCAGATGGATCTAATGACTAAGTGGCGAACACGTTCAAAACTTTGCCAGGCCGCCTTACTCACACCATAGCCCTCCATCTCCAGTGCCACTATCTTTCTATGAGCAGCAGCTATCTCATCCCGTATTACTGCGTCGGCAATAACTTGTTCGCCTGAAGCAATCACTCCACGATGAATCTTGGGTTGAGTTTCCGCACCATCTGGCCTTGGTATTGGAATATTTGCCTTCCACTGAGGTAGGGCAATGATTCTGCTCCACAATGTTTGATCAACTGGATATTGATATGGCTCAGGTTTTGAACCATCAGGTGTTATCTTTCCTCGCTCATA
Source organism: Allocoleopsis sp. (assembly GCA_036703375.1). GTDB lineage: Bacteria > Cyanobacteriota > Cyanobacteriia > Cyanobacteriales > Coleofasciculaceae > DATNPC01. The sequence goes on along the minus strand of DATNPC010000556.1, from coordinate 984 downwards.
GTAATGAACGGTGTTTCCAACCACAATATCGCCTAATGCTTGTTCTTGGCTCGCTGCTCCCGCTATACCGACCATTAACATAGCCTCTGGATGCCAGTGATGAATAGTATCGGATGCTAAAAGAGCCGCATCTACATTAGCCATGTCAGGTGACTGTGTAATCACAATTTCATAAAATCCACCGTTTCTAATGTCGTCTAGGCGTTTGCGCCAGTATACGCGCGATCCTTTAAAAACCCTATCTTCGTCCATTATTTGAAAAGCTTGACAGACAGCTAACCGTTCAGGATCAATAGCAGTAATGATGGCAAAATCAATTTTAGGTTCTATATTTTGATTGGTTGATTGAGACGAAACTGCTGGCATTTTATCTTTTGTTTTTGCTGATTTCGTAGATGCCTTAACTCCGATAATATCAAGTAAATCTTGTGTAGTTAACTCATTAAGTGGTTCAACGGCAAGCGAGTCAATTACATTTTCAATAATTAAACGTTTGTCATCTAACTTTTTCTTGATTTTTTCTTCTATAGTATCTTGCATCCAAAAGCTATAAACAGTTACAGCATTTGTTTGCCCCATACGGTGCGCTCTATCTTCAGCCTGCTGCCTTTTTGCTGGATTCCACAGATGATCAAAATGAATTACATAAGATGCTTCGGTTAATGTTAATCCAACTCCAGCAGAATCAATTTGAGCAAGAAAAACCTTCAGTTCTGGCTTGGTCTTGAAGTCATTAACTACCTGATTTTTCTGTTTATCAGACATTCCCCCTATGTAAGAAACAAAACCAATTCTATGTTTCGTTAACAGTTTCTCAAGTTTATCAATACCTTCTTTTCGATATTGTGAAAAAACGATTAATTTTGCGTTATTTTCTTTTATCGTTTCAATATATTCAAATAATAGCTCCGTTTTTGGGCTAGTTTCCTTATCAGGAGCAAAATTACAGATTTGCTTTAATTTTTCTATTAAGCTCAAAACATT
>DATNPC010000555.1:0-8645 GCA_036703375.1 Allocoleopsis sp. | reverse complement strand
AATCAAAGTCCCCCAGAATTGGGGGATTTAGGGGGCATTCCAGGATTTATGCAAGAGGTCTCATCTCTAGCACATAATTTAATACAATCGACGCTATCCCAACTGCTAGGAAAACTCAAATGGCACGAGTTCTACCCCGCTTGTGGATAACCAGCAGTATAGTCCTTGGCTGTCTCGCCACTCTAGCCCCTGCAAGAGCGCAAATCGTTCCAGATAACACGCTTCCAGTGAATTCGAGAGTCATACCGGGATGTACGGTTTGTACGATTGATGGGGGAACCCAGAGAGGCGTTAACCTATTCCACAGCTTTAGCGAATTTTCTGTGCCGACGGGAGGTGAGGCGTTTTTCAATAATGCCTTGCCGATTCAGAATATCTTTAGTCGAGTGACGGGGAACTCGATTTCTAATATTGATGGCTTGCTTCGCACGAATGGCGCGGCGAGTTTGTTTTTCCTCAATCCGAATGGGGTAATTTTTGGGCAAAATGCTCGATTAGAGATTGGGGGTTCGTTCTTTGCTACGACAGCGAACAGTTTTAAGTTTCCGGATGGGAGTGAGTTTAGTGCAACCAATCCTCAAGCACCGCCGTTGTTGACGGTTAATGTAACTCCAGGGGTGCAGTATGGAACGAATCAGCCGAGAGCAACGATTGCTAATTCTGGGAATTTAGCGGTAGGACAAGATTTAACGTTTGCTGCTGGCAATCTGGACTTACAGGGGCAGCTGGTTGCGGGCAGGGATTTGACCTTACAAGCACAAGATACTGTGAAAGTGCGTGACTCCTCCACAAGTCCTTTCATTGCCTCATCGGGTGGAACGTTGCTGGTTCAGGGGAATCAAGGGGTAGATATTTTTGCTTTGAATCATCCCGATAGTGGGTTGTTTTCCGGTGGGAATATGGTGCTGCGAAGTGCCAACACGGTGGGAGGGGATGCTCACTACTGGAGTGGAGGCAGTTTTCGGATTGAAAAGTTGGATGGGAGTTTAGGGGATTTATATAGTTCCTATGACCCGATCATTCGCTCTCTGGGTGATGTTAGTTTTGATGCTTACCAAGGAACCTCTTTGCATATTTTGGCAGGGGGAGAGGTGAATATTGGCACAATTGTCATTACAGGTGCAGAAACAGGTGCTGCTGGGGTTGACTATCTTCAGCAGACGGTGCCGTTATCCAATGGCAAGGAAGTATCTATTAATGGTCGTCTTCAGCCAACGCTTGATATTCGAGCGGGTGTATCTCCAGCATTTATTGGTGTTCCTGGAGTCACGGGATTTGACCCCGCTACGGATGGACTTTTTGGTCAAGGCTCTCTAACTGATGTGCCAACGAGTGCGAATATTACTATTGGTGATGTCGTGATTAGTCCCAATGGACTGGTTTTTATTACCAATCAGTACAAACAGAATCCTGCACTGCCCGGTGGAGATATTAATGTAACAGGAGCAGGATTGATTGGTGATGGAATTATTGCCACTGGCTTAGGGGGCAATGGTAGCTCAGTCATTCTTGACTCAAGACGCAATATTGCAATTACCAATAGCGGCATTGATTCTGCTTCTAACGCTGGTAATGCTGGTGATATTACCCTGCTCGCCAACGAGACTGTCTCGCTGAAAAATAGCTTTGTCTCCAGCGACACTTTGGGAGCAGGGCAAGGGGGTGATATTAATATCCAGACAAGGCAGTTGCAGGTAACTGATGGCGCAGTGGTGAGTGCGACTACCTTTGGTGAAGGCAAGGGAGGCAATTTGATAGTTAATGCCTCCCAAGGAGTGCAAGTGATGGGTACCTCTACTGATGGCCAGTTTGTCAGTGGCTTGTTAGCACAGACTCAAGGCAAGGGAGATGGGGGGAATGTGCAAATTACCACTTCTTCGTTGTTGCTTAAAGATGGCGCACAGGCCGGTGTTAGTACCTTTGCTGAAGGTAACGCAGGCAGTTTGATAGTTAATGCCTCTCAAGGAGTGCAACTAATAGGAATCGCTGCTAATGGTCAGTTTCCCAGTGGCTTAGTTGCTGGAACTCAAGGTACAGGAGATGGGGGAAATATACAGATTACTACTCCTCAATTGCTAGTCACTGATGGTGCAGTGGTGGATGCTACTACCCTTGGTGACGGTAACGGAGGCAGTTTAATGATTAATGCCTCCGAAGCTGTGCAAGTGATGGGTACCACTGCCGATGATCAGTTTGCCAGTGGCTTAGGTGCTCTAACTTTGGGTAAGGGAAAAGGGGGAAATGTGGAGATTACCACTCCTTTGTTGCTAGTTACTGATGGCGCGGCGGTGAATGTCAGTACCGAAGGTGAAGGTAAGGGAGGCAGGTTGCTCGTTAATGCCTCCAAAGTTGTGCAACTGATTGGTACCACTGCTGATGGTCAGGGTAGCAGTGGCTTGTTTGCACTAACTAAAGGCAAGGGAGATGGGGGGAATGTGGAGATTACTACTCCTTTGTTGCTCGTTACCGATGGTGCAGCGGTGAATGTCAGTACTGAAAGTGAAGGCAAGGGAGGCAGGTTGCTCGTTAATGCCTCTGAGCTTGTGCAACTGATTGGTACCTCTGCTGATGGTGAGGTTCCCAGTGGATTGTTTGCACAAACTGACGGTTCAGGAGATGGAGGGAGTGTGGAGATTACCACTCCTCGGTTACTCGTTACTGATGGTGCAGCAGCGAGTGCTAGTACTTTTGATGAAGGCAAGGGAGGCAGTTTGATTGTTAATGCCTCTGAGCAAGTACGACTGAGTGGAACAGGTGGTCTATCTGTTAAAGCAACTGCTGGCGGTACTGCTGGAGATTTGACCGTTAACACTAACGAAATGTCCGTTACTGATGGCGCACAAGTCACCGTCAGCAGCCCCCAAGGACAAGCAGGTAACTTGAACATTAGCGCTAATTCCCTAACTCTCAACCGAGGCACCCTCTCGGCCGAAACCGCAAAGAGTTATGCGGCTGAAGGCGGAGCCAACATCACCCTCTCTGGCTTAGACCTCCTACGGATGGACAATGAAAGCCTCATCTCTGCCAGCGCTCTCAACAATGCCAACGGTGGCAACGTCACCATCGACTCCACCTTCATCGTTGCCGCACCCCCAACCGGCCCTAATGGCAGTGACATCATCGCCAACGCGGAACAAGGCAACGGGGGACGAGTCAATATCACCACTCAAGGACTCTTCGGCATCCAATTCCGACCCCAACGCACTCCCAAAAACGACATTACCGTCAGTTCCACCTTCGGGTTATCAGGAGAATTTGCCCTCAACACTCCTGGCGTTGACCCCAGTCGAGGATTAGCCGAATTACCCGCTAACGTAGTTGATGCCTCACAAAAAATCGACCAGCGCTGTAGGGCTAATAACAAAGAGCGAGGGAGTAATAGCTTTACCATCACCGGACGTGGCGGTCTACCCCCCAGCCCCAACGATATCCTCCAAGGTGAGTCTGTCATTACACCGAATTGGATTACCCTCAACTCCCAGGACAATAACACACCGCCAACGCCGACGAACCCTAGAAGTTCTGCTTCCAAACAACTGGTGGAAGCACAAGGATGGAGCATCAACGAACAAGGGCAAGTTATCCTCACGGCTAAAGCTCCGAACGTGACGCCTCATGATACCTGGCAAACTCCAGCCAATTGTCCCACGGATGCTAACAATTAATCTTTTTTGAAACTCGCGTAGGCGGATTTGGTTTGTATAGCTGCGGTTTTAACCGCCCAGCTAACAAAACGGTCTGTGTATGCAGATTTTGTCCTACAATACTAGACTTGAAATTTCACGGAATTGCTAGATTAGTAAGAAGTCATAGACTGTGCGAGCGAATAGAGTGCTTCAAAATCTCAACTCTCAGATTTCCCATTGATATGACAGCCCTAACACTAAATATTCCTCCGATTGCTCAACTTAGCGACGAGCAATTCTATCAACTTTGTTTGGCGAACCGTGACTTGAGATTTGAACGCACTGCCAAAGGAGAGTTAATTATCATGCCACCCACAGGTGGAGAAACCGGAAACCGTAATTTTAAACTGATTCAGCAGTTAGCCAACTGGACTGACGCTGATGGAACTGGGCTTGGCTTTGACTCTTCCACTTGTTTCAAACTGCCTAATGGTGCAGATCGTTCTCCCGATGCCGCTTGGATTCCGCTAGAAAAATGGAATAGTCTTACTCCAGAGCAACAAGAAAAGTTTCCTCCGATCTGTCCTGATTTTGTCATCGAGTTACGTTCGGCTAGCGATACTTTAAAGCCCTTGCAAGAAAAAATGCGGGAATATATCGCTAATGGAACTCGCTTGGGTTGGTTAATTAATCGTCAAAAACAAACGGTAGAAATTTACCGCCAAGGACAAGAAGTTGAAGTAGTGCAATCTCCCACAACTTTGTCTGGAGAAGATGTACTACCAGGATTTGTCCTCAACCTTCAACCCATCTGGTAGTAATTTCCATATTCGTACTCTGCTACTCGATCGACAGTGCGAACGCTTTTTCAGTAATCGCAAAGAATTAGCTTTTTCAATAGATAAAATTTACAAATTAACACAGGTTATCGTTGCGTTTTTTAACATAGCGTTCTAAATTTCATAACTCTAAGTTTTACGCTTTGAAGAAAAGTTTTATTCTTCAGAATACTTATTTTCTCTGGACTAGTATAGGTGGCGTACCTAGATAGAGAAAAGGGTAAATATGAAGAAACTACCTAATCTAGACGCTCGTCCTGACACATTAGATTTTCGTGACAAGATATATGAACCAACATTAGTAGAAGTACCAGCACAGGTTGACCTCGCTGCTTACAAAGCTGTAAAAGTACCAATTCTGAATCAAGGACAAGAAGGGGCATGCACTGGCTTCGGACTAGCCACAGTCATGAATTACTTATTGCTCCGACGCAAACTACCTGCTGACCTCACACCGGTTAGCGCACGCATGATTTATGAGATGGCGAAGCGCTACGATGAATGGCCTGGTGAAGATTACGAAGGGTCTAGCGCTCGTGGTGCGATGAAGGGTTGGCATAAGCATGGTGTCTGTAGCGAGGCACTTTGGCCCTACCAAATGGACTGCGAAGATAAACATCTCACTCAAGAACGTCTAGCCGATGCAGTCAGACGCCCGTTAGGTGCCTATTACCGAGTCAATCATAAAGACCTGATTGCGATGCATAGCGCCCTTGCCGAGGTCGGGATTTTGTATGCCACGGCTACAGTACACGAAGGATGGCAACCCGAACAAATCGGGGACGATGGTGTGATTCCTCTGAAATCCCAAATTCTCGGCGGACACGCTTTTGCCATTGTGGCTTATGACGAGCGAGGTTTTTGGATTCAGAACTCCTGGGGTCAAGAGTGGGGTAAACAAGGATTTGCTCTGATTACTTATGATGACTGGCTACGCAACGGAACAGATGTTTGGGTGGCTCGTCTCGGTGCTCCAGTTATCCTGAAAACGGCTGAAGCGGTGGCGATTAGTCAGTCAGGTGCCGCTAATAAATCTGACGCTTATACCTTCTTCGACCTACGTCCGCACATTATCAGTATTGGTAACAATGGTCGCCTGAAAACTGGTGGCAATTATGGCACTTCAGCCGCTGATGTCAATACGCTCCTCACGCAGTACTTCCCTAGCATCACAAAAAGCTGGAGCAAAAAACGTCTGCTTCTCTATGCTCATGGTGGACTGACGAGCGAAGAATCCGCAATACAACGGGTCGCAGATTATCGGGGTGCGTTGCTAAAAGCCGAAGTCTATCCCATCTCCTTCATCTGGAGAACTGATGCTTGGACGACAGTGGAAAACATCCTCCAAGATGCCTTATCTAGTCGCCGCCCCGAAGGCATTATAGATAACACAAAAGATTTCATGCTAGACCGGCTGGATGATACCCTAGAACCCCTAACCCGCCTGACTGGTAAGGCGTTTTGGGATGAGATGAAGGAAAATGCGATACTCGCCACAAAAAGCGCTGAAGGAGGCGCTCGGATTGCAGCGGGACACATCGCAAAACTCTTAAAAGATGACCCCTCGATCGAGCTTCATCTAGTAGGGTATAGTGCTGGGTCTATCTTTCATGCACCTTTAGTTCAACTGCTTACGACTTCGGGAAAAATAGCCTCAGGTCCGATGCAAGGAGAAACAGGATACGGTCTTAAAATTACCTCCTGCACTCTTTGGGTTCCAGCTTGTACGACAGCACTCTTCAAGCAAGCTTACTTACCGGCTATTCAAGGAGGCAAAATTGGACGATTCAAGATGCTTACCCTCACCGACCAAGCAGAGCAGGACGATGATTGTGCACATATTTATAACAAGTCTATTCTCTACTTAGTGTCGAATGCCTTTGAGCAAAATATGCGTATTCCAGGCTTTAGAGACGGCGAGCCAATCCTGGGAATGGCAAAGTTTATTAATGCTGATGACACCCTCAAAAAGCTATTTAAGCCAAATGAGAACTGGATACTCTCACCCAACAATGAGCCAACAGCTTCATCCAACTATGTGAGTGCCCAGCACCATGGAGAGTTCGATCAAAATGAACCAACTTTACGCTCTACCTTGGCTAGTATCCTTCAGGTATCTAATGTAAAAACTGCCTTTTCGATGCATGCTTCATCAACTGCACTACAAAGCAGGCGGTTGCAGCTCCATCGTCGGTAAACACTTTAAAATAATTCACAATAGCTCTCGATTAGCGACTACCAATTCATGAAAATCTTGATACGTAGGAGGATTTGGAAAGGAAAAAGGTAAATCGCTTTTGATAATGGGCAATGGGTAATAGGGAAGAAGTTCCAATTATCCATTACCCTCCTTTTGAGTTTTCACGAATAATGGAAACTGGCTATAAAGAGATAAACACTTTTAACTTAGCCTTACCATTGCTGTTGTTGCTGAGCGATACCTACGATCGCATTTTTTCTCGCACTCTCATCCTCAATCGTATTTGCCGCCTGTATTGCTTGGGATAAAACAGTTTTAGCTCGTTCCTGATTCCCCGCGATCGCATATTTCTGTGCAATCTGACGCAACAGTATAGTTTTATTCTCGGCATCCGACATGGCATTAGCAATTTGCAGGACAAAATCGTACTCGTCCAAGTTAAGTGCCACTTGAATGTTTTCCAAAAGTTTAGTCCGCCATTGCCGTTGCTGTTCTATACTCTTTGCAGATTCAATCGCAGTCGCTAAGGTTTGATTCGATGCCCTCACCTCACTAGCTGCACGGTACTTGAGAGCTAGTTGCAGTAGCATTTCAGCTTTTATTTCGGGATTGGAAATGCGTTTCGTAATTTGTGTGGCGAGGTTGTATTGCCGAATATCCCCTGTCAAGCTCTGAGGAAAACTATACCAATTCGTCATCCCTCTCACCGTAGCTGCTAATAAATCGTCACGCTTCTGTTCGTCCCTAATCGTATCGGCTACTGTCAAGGCTTGAACTACTAATTCTGAAGCAAGAGATATGTTACCGCGTTGAGCATAGTTCTGCGCGATCGCAAATAACATCCGAGTGCGATCGACTCGTTCCGGTACTTGTTGGATAATCTCTAAAGCTAGGGTTGGAGAGTTATTTTGAGCAGAGAGTACTGCCAGATTTTCCAGCTTACTCGCATGTTCGTACTCTGGCTCTAAACGCTGAATCATGGGTAGCGTTCGACTCACTAATTGATTTGCGATCGCAGTTTGTCCAGCTTCTGCATATACGCCAATCGCCTGAATGAGTAGAGGGATTTTCTCTTGTTCTTTCTCTACCGTGTCAATTAACGTCACAGCTCTCTTTAAAATCTCAATTCCTTGCTCCTTTTTACCCATATCGACAAAAGCCTGAGCCATTTTCATGAACAACGAGATTTTCTCAGGCTTCTGCTCTACTGTTTCTAGTAAGGGCAAGGTTTTTTCTAATACTTCAGCTCCTTGGTTAGCATTTCCCAGTTCTGTATAGGCGGTAGCAATTTCCAGAGCTTCTTGGATAATAAAGGAATTCCCTTTGATTGTTTGTGCATCTTGGAATGCTAGTCCTAATAAATCGGCTGCCTTCTGCCGCTCGCCTTGTTTCAAGTACATAGAAGCCACTTGTCGAAATGCCTTACTTTTTGTCCAGACTGGCAAATCAAAGGCGTATTGCCTCTCGAATTTTTCAATGGATTGAGTGGCAAGGGCAAGGGTTGACAACGTTTGTTGCTTTTGTCCTAATTGAGCATAATCATCGGCTATTACCATCAGAATGCTAGCGTTCGGTTCAGTCCAAAATAGACTGCGCTCTGGCACGACGGAAATCGATTGAATTGTTTTCGCGATCGTCAGAGCTTGATTTAATACTTCAATCGCCTGCTTTGGTTTGCCATCTTTAGCATAATTGCGAGCCATAGTTTGCAAAGCTTTAACTTGGTCGTCCTTACCATTGAGGGTGAGCGCAACTCGCTGAGCAAAATCATATTGTCCGGCTTTGAGAGACTGGCGAATAATCGACTCAAATAACTCAACTTTAGGATCGGGATACTCTGTCAAGGGTAACAAAACGCGATCGGGAATAAGTTTAGCAAACTCAAATGCCTCAGTATATCGTCCTACATTCAGATAGGCTCCAGCTGCTAAAGAGCGAGGAAAAGCAAGCTCGTTTTCATCTCCAGACATTTGATTAATA
>DATNPC010000554.1:0-5219 GCA_036703375.1 Allocoleopsis sp. | reverse complement strand
GTCAAGAGCCGCGAGCGCTTGCTGAGGTTGCTCGGTTGCCACTCGACTCGGCCGCTCTAGCCAAAGGGCTTCCGTATGTCCCATCACTTTGGCAATTTCTCGACTCATGTAAAACTTGCCGATACCATCTGGGCTATGAACAACCCGCTCTTGATAGGTACCTTCAGGTTCAGCCACGGCACTAGCGAGTAGCGTCCGGTAGCCGAGTAGCATCAGACTAATCAGGAGGACACCAATAATGACAATTACACGCAATGGAAGGGATGGACGCTCGTCCTTCATGCCCGCTGTTGCTCCACTTTTTTAGATGATGTTGGCTCACTAATTCCAACCGTATCATTGATTCCACCACGGTTTTTGAGAAAACACTCAAGCAATCCTCAAGGTTTTATCCAGATATCACAGGTAGTTTTTGGCAGTATGTAAGAAGGACGGCGTCTCCACGAGAATCGAGAATGGTATTACCAAAAACAAAACAGGTTGCTAACGATCAAGCATCTGAACGCCGTCACACCGATCCACCTGCGCTGTGGATTGGTGTGACATTAACTTCGGTTGTCCTCCATATATTTGCCTTTGGTTTAATGCGCCTGCTGTTGGCGGGAACCTTAACGAGTTTTAAGCTAGGTAGAGAACTGATTCCCGTCGATCTGATTGCTGTAGCGCCCAACGCAACATCAGCCATTGGGCCTATTCAAACACCAGGTTCAGTTAAGCCTAGAACTCAGACGCCGAGAAACACTCCTCCACTCAACAACCCCACCTCAAATTCTTCAGCCAGCCGCACCAATTCGCGATCGCCTTCTATACAGCCGAAAGGGCAATCGCCTACACCCCGCCCCGCTCCAAATCAACCCCGGAACAACTCCCCTAGCTCAAATTCAGCCAACTCTTCCTCTAAGCGCGTCCCCAGCGACTCACCGAAACCGAATTCAGACGACTCTGCCTCCAATCGCGCCCCCAGCGACTCACCGAAACCGAATTCAGACGACTCTGCCTCCAATCGCGGCTCGAACCAACCCCCGGCGTCAAACTCAGGCGATTCGTCTTCCAGCTCGTCAAATAATCAGTCCAATTCCACCTCGTCCGGCACTGAGTCAGGAGGTGGCTTTGTGGCCAGTGTAGCGGATTTGCGTCTTTCGTTTCCGGATACCGATGTTCCCTCTCAGCTGGCTAAACCTAGGGTTCAGCAAAAGAAATTCGCGTCTAACGACGCTGCCGCGAAGCTCGTAGCCCAGCTTGAACAACCTGTAGTTTTGGAGGTGCTACTCCGGATCGATCGCAACGGTACGCCAAAAGCTCAATCTGCTAAAGTGCTGCAAGGCAATAGCACTGTCGATCCAACTCAGTTGGCAGAAGCGATCGTCCAAAACTGGCAATTTGAACCCACTCAGATGGAAGGTAGCCCGGTTGAACAGGAATACTACCTCCGACTCAACATCAATCCGCTCCCTAAATAGTTGACAATAAATTTCTGACTCTGCTCTACCAAACGCGAAAATTATGTTAACCTAGTTGAGGTGAGATTCTCACGCCAAGAAACTGCGGGCGTAGTTTAGTGGTAAAACCTTAGCCTTCCAAGCTAATGATGCGAGTTCGATTCTCGCCGCCCGCTTTTGTTGTATCGGTGAATCCTAAGAAACGTTGAGAGTTTTGAGAGATACTTATTGCATAGTAAGGCACTCAAAACATAAATTTACAAAAACTTTATACAAAATTGTGCAAGCCACACTATCTCTTGATAGAAGATTTTTCGTCTCTTCGTCATAATTAGGGATACTTTATGAAATCCCTAACAGAAATGATAGCTTTACGAAATATACATAGACCCAAGCAGAGCCAACTCAATGTTCAACCCCGGTCTAGAATTTTATCGGAACGAGCGGCGATTGTCATCTGCGGTTTGACTGTAGCAGCGTTTGCTATTCCAGTTTTAGTCGTAATTCAAGCTCTCAGTGGTGTGTATAAGGGAGGAACCACGGTCTATAAACTACTCAATGGAACTGAATTAGATATGACTGATGAGATCTAATCAGCAAGAGTGGAGAATTCCTGCCAAGGTTGCCGAGCTACGACAGGTTTTCCCTCGAAGAACTCTCAACGCTGTATTGTAGAAAGGCGATCGCTCTACACAACCTTTTTGCCAGCGATGTTGCTCTCTTCCTAAAGTAAGATTTTGGTCGCCGCCTACACGGATAAAACGGTCTCTTCCCCACTCCCCAACCCCATCAATTAATGGCGAGATGCTCGACTCTACTGGGGACGTGTAGCGATTGTAACTCTCACCAGTCCCGTTTATTAAATAAGAGTTAAGCATTAGACATCTCAAATCAATACATGCAATAGAGAGAAGTCTCTAGAAGAAAGTGTTATTCTCCACAGTTAGTGTGTTGTGTGAGGAAAAAATTATGGTTACATCTCCTGCCCGCCTTCAGGGCTTGAATCGGTTAGACCCGTCCCACCGTCGTCAGCAATCGTCATCGACCGATATCAGTCTGGCAATTCGTCCCCTATCCCTACCGAAATCTCCTTTGTTTGGCACCGATGGCATTCGAGGTCGAGTCGGAGAATTGCTGAGTGCCGATTTAGCATTACAAGTGGGATTTTGGGCAGGTCAAGTCCTGCAAGCTACAGCGACCGCACCGGGCCCGGTAATTTTGGGGCAAGACTCCCGAAACTCGAGCGATATGCTCTCCAAGGCTCTAGCCACAGGTCTAACTTCAGCAGGTTTAGAAGTTTGGAATCTGGGGTTATGCCCGACTCCTTGCGTAGCTTATCTGACTAGTGTCACGGATGCGGTAGGCGGGGTGATGATTTCAGCCAGTCATAATCCCCCAGAAGATAACGGCATTAAATTTTTTAGCTCAGAAGGGACAAAGCTGCCAGTAACGTTGCAAAAGCAAATCGAAACCGACTTGAGAGGTAGTACTGGTCAAGCGATTGCTACCCATACTTGGGGAGAGCATTATTTCAGACCTGAGTTGCTCGCCGATTATGTTGAATTTTTGCGGCGTCCTCTGCAATCAGTCACCGATCTCCAAGGCATGCGAATCGTACTAGATTTAGCGTGGGGAGCGGCTGTCCCGCTAGCTGGACAAGTGTTTGCTGAGTTAGGGGCAGAGGTCATTTGCTTACACGAGCAGCCGGATGGCGATCGCATTAATGTCAATTGTGGCTCGACTCACCTCAGTCCCCTCAAAGCCGCCATGCGTCAGTACTCAGCTGATATCGGTTTTGCCTTTGATGGCGATGCCGATCGCGTCATGGCGGTAGATGCTCAGGGTAGAGTGGTGGATGGAGATTACATTCTCTATTTCTGGGGTCAAGCATTAAGGGCAGCGCAGCAACTGCCAGGAGATTTGCTAGTGGCTACAGTGATGGCAAATCTTGGCTTTGAGCGAGCTTGGCAGCAACTGGGTGGTTCCTTAGTACGAACATCCGTGGGAGATCAGTATGTTCAAGCTGAAATGCAGCGTAGCGGCGCAATGCTGGGGGGCGAGCAATCGGGTCACATCCTCTGCCACCACTACAATTGCACTGGTGATGGTATGCTGACCGCTTTACATCTAGCTTCCGTGGTGCGTCAGTCAGGAATGAGCTTGGCACAGCTGGTAGACCAGAGCTTTCAGACTTACCCGCAACTACTGCGTAATGTTCGAGTAGAGGATCGCGAACGCCGACTGCACTGGCAGGAGTGCGAGGCTCTCACGAGCGCGATCGCCAAAGCGGAGACGGCCATGGGAGATCAAGGCAGAATTCTAGTTCGCGCATCAGGCACTGAGCCGGTTATCCGCGTGATGGTAGAAGCTGCTGATGGTCAAGCGGCTGAATACTGGACATCAGAACTCGTTCAAGTTGTTCAGCAACACCTGAGCTAAAGCATCACGAGGTAGCCACCGAGCGCGTGAGACGTTTGGAAAGATTGGGGAGAATGATTTTTACATTTCTCCCCGATGCGATCGCACCCCAACAGGTTAAATGTAGGGCGTGCAACTATTTCATGCCCGCTCTAAGCTTGCTGATTTCCGACTCAGGCTTCTACCTTAGAAGCAGACGAACCAGTGACTACTTACGGGTGAAGGTAGCGCAGCTAGCAACGTAAAGTAGTATTACTCAACGCCTGCAAACACTAGAATCGGTGGTAAAGAACGCATGGAAATTTATCCAGGAAAAGCGCCAAAAATCACTTTAACGGTGCCAAAAACACAGAAAATTCGGGGCATTACGGCGAGCCTTCAACAACTGCCTAGAGTTCCTTCAATCGGAGAGTCGTTAATTGTTGATATGCTCCATCGCCATCGAAGATACTCGATTAAAGTGATTGATATTGTTTACAAATTACGGATTGACTGCGATTCGGAAGATAGCGGAACCTGCGAAGCAGTTGAGATTATTGGCGAGTGTACAAATTGGCAGGAAATAGCAGGGGAACTAGAAGAAGGCGCAGACGATGATGTTGTCGGGAGTAGCCATGAAGCGCAAATCGATCGCCTTATGGTGAGTTGGCAGGAGCGAAAAGATAACTCAATGACTCCCGTTCTTGTGGTTGAGCAGAGCAGTCATGAATCTCTCAATAGTTTGTAGCAAATTGTTATTTTAGCGATATAAAACTTAGAAAAAACTAATTGCTCCGGATGAAGTGGGTGAAACGCAGAAGCGAGAAGTAATCAGAATATTGCAAGTCACCTGCTCACACGATCACCCATGAACTTAGCCACAAAGCTTTTTAATATTAGTGCGATCGCTATACCGCTAATATGCCTGTCTCTGGTACTGATGTTGGTCAATGCTCAGGCAAGCGATCGCGCGCTCGAGGACTCTCATCAACGTCCTTATCTCGCTCAACCTCAGCCAATGAATGAATAAGACTGCCTATCAAAGAAAAAACCGCTGGCATGACTCAGCGGGACAGTGAAAATTTTGACACTCGCTTTCTATATCTAGATCATAGAAATTAGCCTTCTGAGCGGACAACTGCAAAAGGTCATGACTTGATTCATGACTAAAGTCATGGATATGAGAGCAACTAGCGATATGGCAATTCTCAGTTGCATCAAGTACAACCAGTCTCAGTGGTATTTTCTGTCATCTTTGGATATTTTTGATGAAAAAACTCATCATCGATCGCTCAGCTGCTATTGCCATTGACCACTCATCAATCTAGTTTGGCAAACCACAAGTTCCTACATCCAAGCGCGCTCGTATTGCACTGGCCAAAT
>DATNPC010000553.1:0-16867 GCA_036703375.1 Allocoleopsis sp. | reverse complement strand
TATTGGAGCCATGAGCTACAGAAAAGCGATCGCCGATTGGCTATCTGCTACTGTTACTGTTCACCGCTCAAACGGAGGAATTGCGATCCATCTCGTGACACCTAGCTTCTATTGTATTTATGGCAACTTAAGTTTGGGCGTTTTACTTGTTAACCTTATTTTAACCTTGTTTACCCTATGACAGCGCATCAAAAACTCTACGAAGGCAAAGCGAAGATTCTTTACACGACTGAAGACCCAGAAGTCCTGCTGACCCATTTCAAAGACGATGCCACGGCGTTCAATGCCCAAAAGCGAGGTCAGATTGTTGGGAAAGGCGAGATGAACTGCGCGATCGCAACCCATCTATTCAAGTTATTAGAAGCTCAGGGCATTGGAACACACTTTATTGACCAACCAGCCCCCAACGAAATGCTCGTCAAACGCGTGACTATTTTGCTGGTGGAGGTCGTAGTCAGGAACATTGCGGCCGGAAGTCTGTGTCAACAAACTGGGTTACCTCTAGGCAAGGTACTCCCAAAGCCTTTGGTGGAATTCTATTACAAGAACGACGCCTTAGGCGACCCTTTGTTAACTCGCGATCGCTTGTTACTGTTAGAACTGGCAACGCCCGAACAGGTAGAGCAATTGACTCAGCAGGCTCTAGGCATCAACCGGATTCTTACCGACTTTTTTCAGCAGTGCAATATCACACTGGTAGACTTCAAGCTAGAGTTTGGCGTAACGTCTAGCCAGCAGTTGATTTTAGCCGATGAAATCAGTCCCGATACCTGCCGCCTTTGGAACCAAGCCGAGACCGACCCCAACCGACGAGTCATGGACAAAGACCGATTTCGCCGCGATTTGGGAAATGTAGAAGAGGCTTACCAGCAAGTTCTAGAGCGAGTTCTAGCTACAAAAATTAGCTAGCAGCGCAATTGACGATGAACCCATTGATACTCAATGATTGAGCAACTTGCTAAAACTAGCAACAGACAATAGACAATAAACAACGAATAAAAAACGCGATCGCTAATTCTCAATCAACGTGGTGTGTGGAAGTGCCAAAAGATCTCAAAGACATGCGCTTAACTCCCTTTGTCGCAGCAATGCTTGCGGCTTCAACCACTTTCGGTTTAGCCAAGCCCATGGCAGGGCAGACTGTTGACCGAGCAACTCCCAATTCAAAATCGGCAAATAGCACCGAGGTGACGCCTGGATTGGAAATTTCATCTGATGCCAATTCCAGCTCCATATCCAAGCCGGTTTACGTCAACCAAAATGCCATTCCCGTCAATGTTGAGTTTGCCCAGTTAACTGGCGTCAAACCTGCAACAGTAGGCAACGTAGCTATCCAGACTCTTCCAGTCACGAAAGTCAAACCAGCCGCAGCCAATGTCGCCGTCAAGACTCTTCCAGGCCTAGAAATCACTAGTCCTGGCACCCCACCCCTGACGGCACAAACGCCAACGCCAACCCCCGCACCAACTCCGACACCAGCCCCGACACCAGCCCCGTCGCCAACTCCGTCGCCAGCCCCGACACCAGCCCCAGCACCAACTCCGTCGCCAACGCCAACCCCAGCCCCGACACCAGCACCATCGTCCGGAATGGAAGGTCAACCGACGGCTGAGCCCGAACCTCGCGTGCTAGTTGGGGAAGTTGTCGTGAATGGTGCCGGGGACTTGGAAGATCGAGTCTTTCAAGTCATCACGACTCGACCGGGACGGGCAACAACGCGTTCCCAGTTGCAGGAAGACGTCAATGCGATCTTTGCTACGGGTTACTTCTCCAGCGTGGATGTGGTGCCAGAGGATACCCCCTTGGGTGTTCGCGTTACGTTCGTCGTACAGCTGAATCCTGTCCTGCGTAACGTCACGATTAACAATGTGCCGGAAGGAGTTGCCAAGCGGGTAGTCCCTCAAGATGTGCTCAATAACATCTTCAGCAAGCAGTACGGTCAGATTCTCAATCTGCGCGAACTTCAAGTTGGCATCCAAGAACTCAACCAGTGGTACAAAGAAAACGGTTATGACCTCGCTCAGGTCGTCGATGTCTCCAAAGTCAGTCCCGATGGTACAGTGACTCTCACTGTGGCAGAGGGCGTTGTTGAAGATATCCGCGTGCGTTTTCTCAACAAAGATGGCGAGACGACCAATGAGAATGGCGAACCCGTTCGGGGCCGCACTCGCGACTTTATCATTACGCGGGAAGTTCAGTTAAAGCCCGGTGATGTTTTCAACCGGAGGATAGCAGAACGGGATTTGCGGCGAGTCTTTGGTCTGGGAATTTTTGACGATGTGCGGCTGTCGTTTGCCCCCGGTCAAGACCCACGCCGAGTTGTGGTCATCGTAGATGTGATTGAGAAACGTACTGGCTCTCTCGCTGCCGGGGCTGGGATTAGTTCTGCCAGTGGTCTATTTGGTACCGTCAGCTATCAACAGCAAAACTTGGGAGGTAACGATCAGACCCTAGGCTCAGAAGTGCAAGTAGGTCAGCGGGAGCTGCTCTTTGATGTTCGCTTTACGGACCCCTGGATTGCGGGCGACCCTTATCGCACCTCCTACACCGTTAATGCCTTCCGGCGTCGGTCAATTTCACTGATCTTTGATGGTGGAAATCCGGAGGTCAATCTCCCCAATGGCGATCGCCCTCGTGTAGTACGGACAGGCGGCGGCATTAGCTTTACTCGTCCCTTGGCTCCAGACCCCTTTACTAAGGCGGATTGGACGCTGTCGTTGGGTTTGCAGTATCAACGGGTTTCGATCAAAGACGCTGACGGCAACCTGAGTCCTGTCGATGAACTGGGCAATGACTTGAGCTTTAGTGGTAGCGGAAACGACGACCTGTTAACCCTTCAATTCGGTGCCGTGCGCGATCTCCGGAATAATCCGCTGCGACCGACTAGTGGTTCTCTGCTGCGGTTGGGGGTCGAGCAATCCATCCCTGTCGGGTCGGGAAGTATCCTCCTCAACCGTGTACGGGGTAGTTACAGCTTCTACATTCCCGTACACTTCACCAACTTCACCAAAGGACCACAAGCTCTTGCTTTTAACGTCCAAGGGGGAACTGTTTTCGGTGATTTGCCGCCCTATGAGGCCTTTTCTTTAGGTGGTAGTAACTCGGTGCGGGGTTACGACGAGGGCGATGTGGGCTCGGGACGCAGCTTCGTTCAGGCAACGGCTGAATATCGCTTCCCAGTTTTCTCAATCTCTCGTGCCACAACTGTAGATGGTGCTCTGTTTGTTGACTATGCCAGCGATCTCGGTACAGGAAACGATGTACCTGGAAATCCGGCTGGGGTAAGGGGCAAGCCGGGTAGTGGCTTTGGCTATGGTGTCGGTGTCCGCGTGCAGTCACCGCTCGGGCCGATTCGCGTGGATTACGGCATCAACGACCAAGGCGACAGTCGCATCCACTTTGGGATTGGAGAGCGATTCTAACGAAGGATTGTTGGTTGTTGGTTACAAGCTTGCCAGCAAACAACCAACAACAATCAATCAACAACAAGCAAAAAACAAAGCATGACTAACTACACCTTGGGTGGGAATTTCGAGCGTTCAGGTGTTGGACTACATAGCGGTATCTTGACAACAGTGCGCGTACTACCAGCGGCAGTCGGCGAGGGACGCTATTTTGTTCGGGTGGATCTACCTGGCATGCCAGTTGTACCCGCACGAGTCGAAGCGGTGCGCGACACCGTACTGTCTACCGAACTGGGAACGCTCCTCAAGGATGACTCAAATGCTAGCTACACTTCGTTGCTGACGCCCCCTGCTGACGTTCCTAACGTCGCTCTAAGCGAAGCATCCCGAAGGGTATACGCTGACGCTGGTTCCTCGCGATCGCTTGGCGTCACGCGATCGCAAACGCAGGAGCGCTTCGTTAGCGCGGCCACTTCTCCTAGTCAAGATGCCAGTGTGCGAACCGTAGAACACCTGTTAGCTGCACTGGCGGGTAGTGGCGTGGATAATGCCCGGATTGAAATTGATGGACCGGAGGTTCCGCTGTTAGATGGATCGGCACGGGTTTGGGTAGAGGCTATTCGGGAAGTCGGCGTCGTTCGGCAGGGAGACGCGGGGAACGAGGATAGCACTTTGACGCAAGGGCGCGAGGACGCTCTGAATTTTTCAACACACACAGCTGTTTCGCCGTGTCTCCCCCTCCCCGTATCTTCTTTCGTCCTCCAGGAACCCATCTGGGTGTATCAAGGAGATGCCTTTGTGGCGGCATTGCCATCACCCAAGCTCCGATTTACCTATGGAATTGACTTCGAGCTACCGGCAATCGGGAATCAATGGCATAGCTGGACACCCGAACAGGGGAATTTTGCGGAGGAAATCGCTCCTGCCCGAACGTTTGGTTTAGCTCACCAAGTTGAAGCGTTGCGCGATCGCGGTTTAATTAAAGGCGGTAGCTTGGAAAATGCCCTGGTTTGCGATCGCTCCGGATGGCTTAATCCTCCCTTAAGATTTTCAAATGAGCCAGTGCGTCATAAACTTTTAGATTTAGTAGGGGATTTAAGTTTACTTGGAATCTATCCTGTGGCTCACTTCCTTGCCTACAAAGCCAGCCACAACTTGCATATTCAACTTGCTAAAAAGCTGGTTCAACAACTGGTTGAAGGTTAGAACCCGGTTTGCCGTTCGTCGCCTTGAGTGCGATCGCCAATCTCTCTTGGGCGTAAGCCGCGTCGGCGTTAACCCGAGCAACTCTCAGTTTGCCGTGCTTGGCACTAGGTTGCCAAAACGAAGCACTGTCTTCGGTAGAACCCCTTCTTTCGTTCAGAGCAGGATACTGTCTTCGATCGAGGGTCAGGGTAGGGTGAATGTTTTTCTAACCTTCGATATGCTAACCTGCAACCTGCAATCCTTCACATCATACTCATGTCCATACTGACCGACATTAACACCCACGATGACGCTACCCAAACGGCGGCTGTGTCCAACAACCAACGATCGACTCCAGTCGTGCTGAGCGCTGAAGAGATTCACAAGCTGCTGCCTCATCGGTATCCTTTTGCCTTAGTCGATCGCGTCACTGAATATGTTCCAGGCAAGTACGCCGTTGGCATCAAAAACGTTACCTTTAACGAACCCTATTTCCAAGGACATTTTCCCGGTCGCCCCATGATGCCTGGGGTGATGATCGTCGAAGCGATGGCCCAAGTTGGCGGCATCGTTTTAATTCAATTGCCTGATGTGGAAGGCGGATTATTCGTCTTTGCTGGAATCGACAAAGTGCGCTTCCGCCGTCCCGTCGTTCCAGGCGATCGACTCGTGATGACAGTGGAACTGTTGTCAATCAAGCGGCGTCGTTTTGGGAAGATGCAAGCTCGTGCGGTCGTTGATGGTCAACGAGTCGCAGAAGGCGAGCTGATGTTTTCTCTCGTAGACTGAAACCCCGTTGGTCATTGGTCAGTCTAGAAAACGATTTGTGGACTTTCCGATTCAGGACTCAGGACGAAACAAATTGGTAACATTAATTCATCCCACTGCGGTTATCCACCCCGGCGCTGAACTCCACCCAACGGTTCAGATTGGTGCCTACGCGGTGATTGGGGATCGAGTAAAAGTTGGTGCAGACACAGTCATTGGTGCTCATGCCGTGCTGGAGGGACCGATCGAAATTGGAGCCAGGAACCAAATTTTTCCGGGTGCAGCGATTGGTCTAGACCCTCAGGACCGCAAGTATAATGGTGCCCTCACTTGGGTAAAAATTGGGGATGATAACCAGATTCGCGAGTACGTCACCATTAACCGAGCAACCGGTGAGGGTGAGGCAACGGTCATTGGTAATGGCAATTTGCTAATGGCTTACACCCACGTTGCTCACAACTGCTCCATTGGAGATTCAGTCGTGATTGCCAACGGGGTAGCGTTGGCCGGTCACGTTCATATTGAATCAAAGGCAACGATTGGTGGGGTTTTGGGCATTCATCAATTCGTCCATATTGGACGGTTAGCGATGGTCGGCGGTATGAGTCGCATTGACCGAGATGTGCCGCCGTATATGTTGATTGAGGGCAATCCGGGACGGGTGCGATCGCTTAATCTCGTGGGCCTCAAGCGTGCTGGAATGACAGCCAGCGATTTGGGTCTGCTCAAAAAGGCATTTCGCACGCTCTACCGCTCCGAATACACGCTAAATCGAGCTTTAGAACAGCTGGACTTACTACCCGATAACGAACACTTGCAACATCTCCGTCGATTTTTGCAGTTATCTCAGATGGAAGGACGTCGCGGCCCTATCCCCGGCCGGCGAATTAGCCGAAAGTCCACGGATGAAGAATGGGCGATGGATTAAGGCGTTTTGACATCGTTCCCATTTGAATTCTTCAAACACTTCCCTTCTGACCCATGACTCGCAAAACTATCTTTATCAGCACTGGAGAAGTCTCTGGTGATTTGCAAGGGGCACTACTCGTTGATGCGTTGAAACGGCAGGCGTCGTTACTTGGCTTGGACCTAGAGATCGTCGCCCTCGGCGGTGAAAAAATGGCCAAGGCAGGTGCCACGCTATTAGGGAACACCACCTCGATTGGTTCCATGGGTCTTTTGGAATCCCTGCCGTTTGTCCTGCCGACTCTACAAGTTCAGCGTCGAGCTAAACAGTATCTGCGGCAGCACCCGCCTGACTTAGCAGTCCTGATTGACTACATGGGGCCGAACATGAGTTTAGGCAGCTATATCCGGCGTCAGTTACCCCAAGTCCCAATCGTCTATTACATTGCGCCGCAGATGTGGGTTTGGTCGGCGTTCCCGCGCGATACGGCTCGAATTGTGGACATGACCGATCGACTGTTAGCAATTTTTCCAGGAGAAGCTGATTACTTTGAAAAAAAAGGAGCGTCTGTGAGTTGGGTGGGTCATCCCTTAGTGGATAGGATGCGATCGAGTCCGACGCGCGACCAGGCGCGGGCGTCACTCGGCATTCAACCCAACCAAACTGCGATCGCACTTTTACCAGCTTCTCGCCGTCAAGAACTTAAGTACTTGATGCCTGTGGTTTTTGAGGCAGCCCGACAAATTCAAACGAAATTACGAGAGACTGGGGATTGGGACATCAGACAGGGAGAACCTAGCCATCCACAATCCATCCAAAATCCCAACTGTGAAGCTCCACTGTTTTGGATTCCGCTTTCCCTCGAAGTTTACCGACCTGAAATAGAAGCGGCGATCGAACGATACGGTCTACACGCTACTCTGGTTGCTGGCAACACTCAAGAAGTCCTAGCCGCAGCAGATTTGGCAATTACCAAATCCGGAACCGTGAATTTAGAATTAGCACTTTTAAACATTCCGCAGGTCGTCTTCTACCGGGTGAGTCCCTTCACCTACTGGATTGCCCGTACCTTCATGAAATTTTCCATTCCCTTTATGTCACCGCCGAATCTGGTGGTGATGCGCTCAATTGTGCCGGAACTGCTGCAAGAGCAAGCCACGCCAGAAAATATCGTCAAGGAAGCCCTAGAACTTCTCCTCAACCCCGAGAGACGCCAGCAAACCCTGGCAGACTATCAGGAAATGCGTCAGTTATTAGGGGAAGTTGGAGTTTGCGATCGCGCAGCGCAGGAGATTCTCCAGTTCGTCAATCCGCTCGGATAACTGCTGAATTTAAGCATTCACAAGAGTTGAGCGGTAGGGGCAAGGGAGGATGCACGGACTCCCAATACCCAAGGCGTTTCCAGTTACCTTAATTTCTGCTTAATAAACGCCATAACTTGAGCTAGTTGCTTCTTCAAGGCATCGATTTCGCCTTGCATTTTGGCAACTTTTGCCTTCAGTGCCTCGATTTCCTCACTCGCCGCACCTGAAGCCCCATCCGTCGCGGCCGCACCGGCTGCTGGCTGTGCGACTGGACGATTTTTCGCCTTGCCCATCGCTTCCTTGATGGCATCAACCAGTTGCTTTTTCTCAAACGGCTTTTCGACAAAGGCAAAATATTCAAACGGCTCAGTAATTTTTTCCGTGACTTCTTCCTTACGGCCCGACATCAATACCAAAGGAATTGCCTGAAGATCGGTATTAGTCTGAATTTGCTGAAATACTTCCCATCCACTCATTTTGGGGAGGAGAAAGTCCAACATGATCAGGTTGGGGCGCTCCTGGCGAATTAAATTAAGACCTTCAATACCATCTTTAGCCTCCAGAACTTCAAAGTTTCCGGGAGGTAACATCTCTCTTACCCGCATCCGGATAACTTTACTGTCATCAATGACCAGGATTTTATGACTTGCCACGACTCACTCCTTTGGAAAGATGATTTAGAGAAAAAACTATAATTTACAGCAAGCAATAATGGCTGACCCTAGAGAACGAGCTAAAAATTGAACCTTTAGATAGAACTATTGAGCGCGAATACAACCAACTTCTTAGCTAAGGTATGGCGCTAGCGCATCTAGTCGTGAGTGTTTCAGTCTCGCTCTAGAAGAACTAGATTGATTGGCACTCACTTACCAGACCGAGTCGCTCCTGTCTGTTAACTGTAATACAACTTTTGTTTTGACTTCCTCACCTGTTGGTCATAATTGCGATCGCGCTCGAACGCAAGCTGTGTGTATGATTCTAGATTAATCTGCTATGACTAAGAAGAGCAAAAAAACTCGTCACTCCTTCCCACCCCCTTGCTAGTCCAGCAAAGTACTATGGATGTGCCTAGCGAAACTAACCCGCCCCTCACCATCCCCTCCGCTCAAGACCGATGGCGCACCGAAATTGAGGCGCTACCCGCCTGGTTGCGACGCTCCATGGGCAAAGCCAGCGACATTTCAACGGTACAGCGAATCATCAAGCAGCGAAAAATTCACACGATTTGCGAAGAAGGACGCTGCCCGAATCGAGGGGAGTGTTACGCCCAGAAAACAGCAACATTTTTGCTGATGGGTCCGACTTGCACCCGTGCTTGTGCATTCTGCCAGGTGGACAAAGGTCATGCCCCCATGCCTCTCGATCCCGAAGAACCCCAAAAAGTAGCTCAATCGGTTCATTTGTTGGGTTTACGTTATGTCGTGCTGACTTCAGTGGCGCGAGATGATTTACCCGATGGGGGCGCGAGTTGGTTTGTCGCGACAATGGATGCGATTCGTCAGTGCAACCCAGAAACGGAAATTGAGGTGCTAACAGCGGATTTCTGGGGCGGTAAGGGGAATGATGACCAGACACCGACGGAGTTACAGCGCCAACGGGTTGCCACGGTGGTTCGGGCTAAACCCGCATGCTACAACCACAACATTGAGACAGTACGTCGCTTACAAGGA
Organism: Allocoleopsis sp.; assembly: GCA_036703375.1. Taxonomy (GTDB): domain Bacteria; phylum Cyanobacteriota; class Cyanobacteriia; order Cyanobacteriales; family Coleofasciculaceae; genus DATNPC01. The sequence goes on along the minus strand of DATNPC010000553.1, from coordinate 7,629 downwards.
CGAGTACGCCGAGGCGCACAATACGAGCGATCTCTCGATGTCCTGCGCTTTGTCAAAGCGATTGACCCGGCAATTCCCACCAAGTCTGGATTAATGCTGGGGCATGGCGAAACGGAAGCGGAGGCAATTGAGGCGATGGTGGATTTGCGTAACGTCGGATGCGATCGCATTACCCTAGGACAATATATGCGTCCTTCCCTCCAACACCTGCCCGTGCAAAAATATTGGACGCCCGAAGAATTTGACCGGCTAGGTGCGATCGCTAAAGATATGGGTTTCGCCCACGTCCGTTCTGGGCCTTTAGTCCGTAGCTCCTACCATGCGGGCGAGAGAACCTAGAGCTTCGAGCCACTTCCCATGGTCGATTCAGCTGATTTGCGTCTTTTAGGTGAGATGGGGTCAGCCAATAATCTCTCTCAGGGACTTTATGCCGTCTGTTCCTGGTTTGGTACTTATTGATTGAGGTTCACCCAATCAGGAGCGATTCCATGCCAACTCAGGACACGAAACCCACGCGAGCGACACAAGTTATCAAAGTATCCCCAGATGAGAAAAAAAACTCAGCTATTCTCGCCTCCGATCCGACGCCTGCCTTTGGGCTGGGCTTTATCGTGGCGATCGTCTTCCTGCTGGGGAATTTATTAGTTGCCGCACTCTTTTTGCAAGTTTTCAACCACTAATTTGGTTGGAGATTTACCTCGCTGTCACCCCACAATCGTACAATAACGAGAGTGCTTATCTTGCTGTACCTTCAAGGGAATCGAGGTTTCAGTCGTTTTAGACAATGCTTTTTTGTCCAATAGGCGAAGCATGCCGACAAAACTTCACAATAAATCCCTCGTAAAGGTCTAGCCCTTAAGCACGGTTTAATTCTACTATTTTTTCATAAAACCTCTGAATTAGGAGCGAATTTTATGGCTCAAGCCAAAAAGTATGAATCCCCCGTGGCCAAAAGCGGTGGTACATTCCCCTACCCTTTTCGCCTATTCTGGGCGCTTGTTCTTTTGTTTGGTAACTTACTAGTTGCGGCCTTTTATTTTCATATCCTTGAATAATTTCGCCTGTTGAGATGAGCCAAGTGATGCTGCTCGATGTTTCCTACAACTCCATCCTTAAGGGCGATCGAGTAGTATTCAACAGCTGAAATTAGGGAGTAGGTCTAGCGTATTGCTGTATTGTCTGGGCTTTAGGGCAGGAGTCCTGCAAAAAACAGGAATATGACTGATACCTACTCTCTTAGATGTTTCATCGCTAAAAGTTCAGGCAAGTATCGTTCCCCTAAAAGTAACAAACCAAAAGTCTTTTGAGCGTAAGACACTCAACCGATTAGTGAACTAGAGAGTGATTTGGAGTTAGCCTGCATCAGGGGAACGCGAGCAACGGCATAACGTCAAGTGTTATAGATACGGACGTTGTAGCCCCCTTGAAGCTTGTTTCGATGCTTTTACTCAAAGAAATTCTCAAATTCCTCGGTAACGTCTTCCAGCAGAATGCACGTCGAGGCGATCGAGTTTCATCAAACCCAGAGCTGTCCGAACAGAGTCGTCTAATCCGTAGACTTCAGAGCCTTCAACTCAAGGAAGATGAACTCAACTACCTACAAGCTCATCTAACGCTGCTTTTGCAAGCTCGGCATCAACCTACAATGCCTGATTCATTAGCTGCTCATCGCTCAGACTGTATCGTACTTGAGATGGATCGAGAGGAACATCAGCAGTTTACTCAGGTAGTTGGAGGGAATGGTATCCGACTGTTCCGTGTCTTAGTTCAGAGCGACGACAGCCAACTTGCATCACGAAAGCTAGCCATTGTCAGTCAAAATGGCCTTCGCGTATTCAAGGCGCTAGTTCAGTCCGTTGTCTGATACCGTTGCTGTTACGCTTCTCATAGCCTTGGTGGAGTCTGCGTTATACTGGCGTAGACGCTCTCCCTGTCCTGCTATCTCTATCAAAGGAGAGAGGGCAATCTCTATTCGGGCAAGAGAGGTTAGTATGAACGTGCCAAATACCTTCGACGATAGTAGAACATAATGAAACTGAAGCCGATATCCATACTTGTTGGAGTCACGGTAGCTGCTATCCTTGCTACTACTCCCTTAGCGGCGTTCGCTCAAAACCCAAAACCAGCTCCACAGACCCAACAATCTCCACAGACCCAACAATCTCCACAAACCAAGCCAAGACCCCGGATTGTTTTAAGCGAAGAACAGCAAAAAAAGTTTCAACAAATTCAAGCAAATGCGATCGGTCAGATTGAAGCTGTCCTCACACCACAACAAAAGACTCAGTTCGCTGAAGGCAGAGAAACCGGTCGAGGATTAGACGCGATTCAAAATCTTTCCGAAGACCAAAAAGGCAAGATTGTGGGAATCCTTCAGAGCTTAAACGAGCAGATTGGTAATTTGCTCACACCAGAGCAAAAGCGGACGATCGAGCAAAGTCAGTCTAACTCGCGGTAGATCGTCTTAGGCATTCCCTACTACCAAAAACTCCATCAAGAAAGCGCGCGGGGTTTTTATCCGCATCTCAATAAAAAAGAAGGAAGAGACATTGGTTCTCTTCCTTCTTTTCTTTGATTTTGTTGGTTTTTTCGGTCTGCTTTTTGGCTCTCTTTGAGTTTTTTCCGCAACATCTGAGTTTGCTTCTTCAGTTGCCGCTGCCGAGCCGAGCCACCTTTACCTTTATCGTTTCTACCTTGGCGGCGAGGAGATTCCCACCGTTTGAGTCGCTGTGTCACGATCGCTGCCTCTCAAGTTTAGTGGGCGGGGAGAGACTCGAACTCTCATGACCAGAGGTCGCCACATTTTGAGTGTGGTGCGTCTACCAATTTCGCCACCCGCCCTTGGGGTCAACCTTTGTATTGTAACCTGTCCGCTGCTGTTCTAGCAAGGACTGATAGGCCTGAGAACTGGCCCACCGATCGATTTCTCTGGCACGAAGCACCGGGACGGGATGCGTCAGCTGAGCAGTCTGTGCTGATTTGAGCAATTCACCCAGCTCGGTGTTACTAATATTATCGTAGGCTCTGGCTTGAGCGATAAACGCATCCAGGTTCAGTTGCGGCGAGAGGCTGGGGGAACCACCAGCAAGTTTCATCAGTACCGACATCACCACCTGAGGATTTTGCGTCGCCAGAAGGGCAGCTCGATCGCAAGTAAACTCCGCACACCGCAACCACTCCAATAGCTGTGCCTGTAGAGCTTGAGCGATCGCGGTTCCCCAACCAGGGAGTAACCCAGCGGCTAAAACAATAATATTAAGCGGTGTGAGGTAAACCCCATGTTCGCACTTGAGATGACCGAGTTCGTGAGCGATTACTGCCTGAATTTCTTCTGGCGTCAGCATATCAATTAAAGAGGTGTGCAGCACAATAAACGGCTGCTGACCTCGCATGGCGAAGGTATAGGCGTTGGGAACCGGATGCTGATGCACGTACAACTGGGGTGGATCTAAATCCAGTGTTTTGCAGGCATCTAAGAGAAGTTGATGTAGGTGCGGCAGTTGGTTTTCTCCCACCAAGACACTGGCAGCGATGTTGTTCAGGTAGAAAAACTGTTCTGCCAATGGCCCTAATAAGTTTCGTACCATCAAGTCAAGTCCTGGCACTTGCTTGAGCGCTCTAGTCGCTTCCAAATCCAGGGGATGGCGGAACTGGTCTGCCCTCAGACCAATTAGCTGTGTTTTTGAAAATCCCATGCGAACAACCGTAAATGAGGAGTTTCTCGAAGGTGCTGTTGTGACGCGATCGCCACAACAGCAAAATAGCCAATGTATGACCCTGCTTTACAAGATTCATACTGTCCTAAACAGGAGTCTTAGGGTCGCTCAATCTTCAGATAACCACTTTTTGACGCGGATTAAGCTGTTCCAATCTGGTTTTCGGCTCAATCCATCGTCAATACTTTCAAACAGATCTCCCCGGACTTCTGACTCAAGGGCCATCATTTGTTTGACGATATCAATATGTTGGCGGACGCCAGTTTGGCCCGTTTCCAGCATGGCTAATGTCAGGTTAATCCGAGCTTGCGGAGCATTTGGGTCTAACTTAACACCTTTAAGAGCTGCCTTGTAACCCTGCTCGGGTTTATTATCCAGTAGATACAGCCAGGCCAGGCAACTCCACGCTGCCGCATTTTTGGGAGCGCGATCGCATAAATCCTTAAACACGGGAATCAGTGTATCTGGCCCTTCACCTGAGTTGTAACGTTCCAGACTAGCATCAAATAGGGAATTAACGGACTCGGTCATTTCGATAGTTGATTTTCGATTTTGGATGCGAAGATGCAAGGATGCAAGGATTTTCCCCACAGATGAATCTCGGGGATTGCTACCCATTTCATCCTCGGTCATCAATTTTTATAACAGATATTGTTTTTGGTCGATCGACCCTTGAAAAAGACACCAGACCTAGCTGAACCATAGGTCTGGTTTGGGGAAAACCGGCAAGAGCTATTTTTAGTTGTTCAGGTTGCTGCCCTAGCTGACCCCTACTAGAGGATCGAAACCGTTGGCTGATTAAACTCCAAAGGACTTACCACAGCCGCAACTTTGAGCAGCATTCGGGTTGGTAAATTGAAATCCACCCCCAATCATGGCATCGCTATAGTCTAGGACTAAACCATAGAGATAAAGTATGCTCTTGGGATCGCAAACGATTTTAAAGCCGTCGTAGTCAAAGACTTCATCATTGTCGCGAACGTTACTAGAGTCTTCAAAATCCATCATGTAGGACATTCCCGAACAGCCTCCCTGGCGGACACCTACCCGCAAGCAGAGGTCTTTTCCTTGTTTCTCGCGCAGTGCTAAAACATGCTTGAGTGCAGTTTCCGTTAGCTGGATACCTTTTCGTTGGGGTACAGTTGCTTGCGTCATGATTATCTTGCGACTCCTAATTGCTCTTTTTATAGACAACGTCTAGTCGGTTGCTCCTAGAATCAAGGAGTGTACTAGCATTACCGATAAGCGACGAACTTGCTTGTGTAGCGTATCGCTTTATTCTTATATATTGTATCGAGTCCCCCTCCAGGGATAGGGGGTACGCAACAAGAACGCCTAAGCTAGAACAAGAGGCTTCTATTCTAACCAAGACAAAGTCGAACAATCCCTAGTCTGCCAGCCTCAACCCTTAGCTCTCAAGAAGAACAACAGCCCGGAAATTATTGAGGTTTAATAGGAGTAAGCTAGTTTCCTTATATATTTATTAGCTCTAACTCGTTATTCTATCTGCAACTAACGCCAGCGCTACCTATGTCTGTTCTGAATCCCACTACTGCTCGTCGGCTCAAAAAATTGCAACAAATTCCTAGCGTGTGGGAGGGCGATCGCCGCATGTTGTCGGCTTTTTCTGATGACTCGGAGCCAGAACCCGAGGGCAGCGAATGTATCCTTTGGGTGGATGGCTCGGAAGGGATTGTGCGTGCAATGGATGTCGTGTCTACTGACATGGGCCCAGAAGCTGTCGTGCGTGCCTTACTACGAGCCATGGAGCATCCTCAAAGTCCCGCACGACCTGCACGACCTTCCAAAATTGTGGTGCGCGATCGGGAAATTCAGTTTTATTTGCGAGGTGTTCTGCAAGATCTAGATATTACGATCGACTACGTCCCCGACCTACCTTTGATCGATGAGTTGTTCCGGGGATTTGAGGAGATTGCCAAGACACGGCAACCCAAGTTGCCTCCTCAATATGCCAACCCGCTACTCGAAAAAGCCTATGAGCTTTGGAATGAAGCACCTTGGGAACTGCTAGCCGACCACAATATTCTCGCCATTGAAATCAACCGCTGGGATATTGCCACCCTATATGTCTCCGTCATGGGCATGCTGGGGATGGAGTATGGCGTGCTACTCTATCGCTCGTTAGAATCCCTCAAACGATTCCGGGCAGCCGTTTTGGCCGAAGAGTCGTTTGAACAGATGGAACAAGCCTTTTTAGGCCAAGATTGCTTGTTTGTCACCTTTAGTCAAGATGACGAGGACGAAGAGGAAGATGATGACTTCGATCTAGCTGAATTGTCGTCTTCCGAGATTGCTCCTAGTTTCGGAACCGTGCATCCGTTGGAAGGCATGCGACCGTTTCTCTACGACGAAGAAGCGCTGACAATTTATGTTGCCCTCGACGCGCTTAATCGATTTTTCCGGGCTTCCTATCGACAGTTAACCGGAGAGCAATTCCCTCCGCTATCTAAGAGTTATCGCATACCCTTACCGTTAGAAACCAAGCCAAAATCGACAGTTCCGGTTAAAATCTCGACTCTCCCCGATTTAGCAGCCGAGTTGCTAGAGATGGCAGAGTTGACAGACGATGAGGATTTTGATGACGAGTTTCCTAGCGCGGAAATGGCCGTTCCGCTACGAGATGACTTGATTCCCAAAGATGCTTTCCTCAGCTTGGGAATGATGCCTTGGGAGAGTATCGAATCGCTACGCACTGGAGTTGATTGCTATCAGTCTTTGAATGTTAAGGAAGCTGGGGATGGCATGCCCGTAGTTTTGATTCAAACCACCCGTCCAAAGGCAAAAGCCTTGATCGAGCAGATTCAGACGGCTGGGGGATTGAAGGCAATTTGTTTCAATCCTGGGGAAGACCCGTTTGAAGGCGATCGCTACGATTTAGGCATTCTTCAGACTGAAAACAGCAGCCTGTACTTATTTGGTGAATTTCCCGAAGCCGATCCCGCTCATGCTGCTGCCCGCAAAAAGTGGGAGCAACGCTGCAAAACCCTAAAAGGATATTGTGGTTTAATCGTGGCTAAGGGGCTAACCGGAGCGTCTCGCGGCAATCCTCAACCTCGCGATATGATGGCATTTTTTGAAGCACGATCGCTTTCGGCCAAAGATTTGGGACTAGGCATGCTCCAACTCATGCCTCAATTTAAACTGGACTAGGAAGGAGTTGGCGTAAGCTAGAAAAAATTGCATCTATCTCAAGACTGAGATAGGGAGGAATAGTGCGATCGCTTAGCTTACTCAACCCAGCCTCGCCCAAGTTACACTCAGTTTTCTTATCGCTGTTTGTAGCTGTAGCACTGCCACTCCCGGCCAATCGCTATAGTCCCGAACGCGACCTGCCCAAAGCATCTGTCTACGTCCATCGGGGTGATGCGCTGTACGACCAAGGGAAATTGGATGAAGCGATCGCGGCTTATCGTAAAGCCATCAAAATTAACGCTCAAGATAGCTGGGTGTTTGGAATTTTGGGCGAGGCACTGGACGATCGAGGGAAACTGGATGAAGCGATCGCGGCTTATCACAAAGCCATTCAACTCAAGCCTAATTTTGCCAGCGTTTACAACAATCTCGGCAATGGTCTGTACGCGCAGGGAAAACTGGATGAAGCGATCGCGGCGTACCAAAAAGCCATTCAACTCGACCCTACGTTTGCCTATGCTTACAGCAATCTAGGGAATGCGCTGAGCGATCGAGGAAAACTGGATGAAGCGATCGTCGCGTTTCGCAACTCCATCCAACTCGATCCGAAAAACGCCGTTATTTACAACAATTTAGGTAATGCCCTACAGCAGCAGGGGAAGTTAAAGGAAGCGATTCAGGAGTTTAAGCAGGCGATTCGCTTAGACCCAAGCTTGAGTAGTCCGCAACTCAATCTCAAGGAAGCAAAACGGCGATTAGC
>DATNPC010000552.1:0-5275 GCA_036703375.1 Allocoleopsis sp. | reverse complement strand
CTACCCATCATCGGAATCGGTTTGTATCCCAAGATTGCTATGCAGACTTATGATGTGACGACAGTGGCAGTAACTAGTCAGATTCGTCAGGCGTTACCAGTAATTGCACAAGAACGCGATCGCATTTACTCTGGATTATTTACCGCACCTCAATTACCGACAGTTGAACCCAAGCCGTTGCTCGGTGTTGTCAAACAACTCAATGTTTCTCCCTAATGTTGGAGGAGAAACAGCAACTTCATACCAGTAAAACTCTAAGCATAAGCCTACCGATTGCGCCAGCGAGAGTACAGTAAGTTAGGGCTAATTGGGAATTTAAGTCGAAGCGCTATTAACTGTACTGGTGTTTTCGGTAGGCTTAATGAATTTTCTCCAACCTCAAATAAAACGCGATCGCATTTTTGGGCAGCGAGTGCAGGCAAAAACGAAGCGTAACTAAAACTTGACCGAACTTGCATGCTGACTTTTCGCTTGAGAGGTGACTTCACTCACCATCCTTGGCGCGTCACTAGATCGATACACAGTTGATTCACTGCATCCTTATCTACACCTCTGGGCAGCGTCGAGTTCGCATACGAAACATCCAGATTTTTGTACAATTCGTTGGCGATATTCATCACCTCGTCATAACTATAGTCCCCATTTTTGATCGCTAATAACTCAGCCGCATCTCCGGCTTCTCGGCGATCGACTATCACCGTTTTATGCTCTAAAATTTCCACGCCTGTTTTCAACAGCCGAATCGCTTGCATGGCAAACTTACAATCGTACCCAACTTTAGCTTCCATCTCGGCTCGACGGGGGTTACGATGTTTCTTCCACTGTTGATAACTTTGATATTCTCTCAATGCATTCTGATAGTGCTGGCTTTTTTGCAATAGCTTGATAAAGTCCTTGGAGCTATTCGTCAAATTCAGCGTATAGTCAAGTGTTTCTTCCGGCAAAGCGTGTTGCTTTAAAACGCCTTTAAAATCAATTTCGGCAGTCAGTAAGTTATACAGAGATTCCGATTCAGATAGATACTCGATGCGTTCCCGAATTAACAGGTAGAGATATTCCAAAAATGAATTAATCTCGCTTACCGTTAACAGCTGGTTTAGCTCTAAGCCAAAATCTTGAGGAAGAGGCTTTTCTTGAGGTGGATCGAGTAACCACCGGCGGTGAGATTCTAGTTTTCTGAGTTGAGCATAGCCATATCCAGAATAGGTATGTTTGACTTTCTTGGAAAGAAACATCTCCTTATGCTGTTGTAAAACTGTGCCGACTTCGGTGAGATGGACGTAGTCTTTGAACCAAAGTAGCTCCAGGATATTAGGATTATTGTCAGCCGAGAGTTTTAAAAACTTCTTCAATTCATAGATACAAGTATCTTTTGCCAAGTAAGGAAACTTGCTTGAGTTCTCCTGCCAACCGCTATCTCGTTGCTCGATTTGGTCAAATCCTAAATAATAGGGTTTCGTGGCAATAAAAACTCCACGGTAGTCGTAATCAGACGATTCTATTGCTAATCCATAGCCTCTCGAACCTGTCAAGGCAATTAAAATCGTTCTGTCTTCAATTTCTTGGTAATTCATGCGTTAATCGTTAGCCATAAAGAACCCTCACAGGAGGCTGGAAGCGAGACGTTCTACCACCTCCTATGAAGTCTTGTATTATTTTTGTAGTATAACAAGCAATGATGAGAGAAAAAACCAGGAAGGCTTAGCTTGTGGCAGGTGGAAGTACAGCCTTAACAAGAATGGCACTGACTTTAAGAAAGTCATCACACCAATCAACCCTTGTGCAGGGGGCGTGGGGGAGGCACTTCGTCCCCCACTGGGGGGTTTGGGGGGCAACGTCCCCCAAGTCCGGGTTTTTCCAAGGAACAATTGAGTTTAAGTCGAATGGCACTGACTTAAGCGTTTGTAGTAAGCGCTTTAGCGCTTGTGGCACTGAAGTGCCGACTACGAACCTATGTTATGTCAGTGCCATTTACCTTAACAATAAGGTTGCAACTATTGGCGATAAAATTACTTACTTATTTACAGGCATGAAGTACAGCTCGTCGGGGTTCACGCCTGTGCATCAGTGTCAACTACAGCCCTGAGGGCTAGAAGTCGCGGTGACAAAAACCAAGCCCGTCTGGGCAGACTAACAAAAAATCGGAAGGGTCTATGAAAAAGTTAACGCAATGGGTCTACGTTACTGGTTTACTGCTTGGAACGATGACTCCGATCGCAACCGCACAAACCATTAAACCTGACAGCAGTCCGTCTCCAGTAACAGTGAACAATGCGATCGCAAATGACTCCCAGACCCCGATCCAAAAAGCGTCTGAATTAGACCTACCTCCTCGTACACTCAGCGAAGCTGGTTTTTTTAACCAGAAAAGCAATCCCCAAACCCCAACAGTAACAGACAGCCGTCCCGACATCGCCCAAACCACAGAACCGAACTCAGACGCTAACAGTACCCCGCAAGTTCAACCTCGCCTCGGGGCTCAATTTCAGACGGGGCCGGGTGTCGGCTACGAAAGCTCATTTGGTGGTGTGGAAGGCTTTGTCCCACTACGGCAAACTCCGGGACAAAACCTCACCTTTCTCGAAGGACGGTTGCTCGTCTCCACTGATGACGGCCAACTTGGGGGCAACTTGCTGGTAGGACATCGACTCTACAACGCCAAAACTAACCGTACCGTTGGTGGCTATATTGCCTACGACATCCGCGACACTGGCGATAGCGTCTTCAACCAGTTGGGGGCGGGATTGGAAACCTTAGGGGAGACGTGGGATGCTCGCGTGAATGCGTACATCCCGATTGGGGACACTCGCCAACAAACTGGAGAACGTATCTTTAATACCGTTTCGCTCGTTGATAGTCCCGTCTTTCAGGGCAATTCCTTAATTCTCGGACAGCAGCAATTACAGATCGATCGCCGCTTTGAAGCTGCCTTAACGGGTGTTGATGTTGAGGGGGGTGTTAAACTGGCTCAGTTGGGTAAAGCAGGGCAACTGCGAGGCTATGCCGGACTCTACTATTATGATGGGCCGAATACACCCAGCTTTGTGGGCGGGCGCTTGCGTCTCGAAGCTCGTCCCACCGATTCTCTCAGGGCAGGGCTATCGCTGGAAACCGATGGCAACTTTGGGACTCGCTTGCTCCTGAGTGTAGCGGCGAATTTCCCCGGCACGCGTCCGAGAGGGGTGAAGCCACAACAGCAGGTACTCGCCCGTTTGGGAGATTCCATCGTTCGCAGCGAGAACATTGCCGTGGATGAACAATCTGAAGTTGCGATCGCGTCTGAAACCCTCCTGGCCACGAATCCCAATACCGGCGAACCGTGGAACTTCCGACATGTCAACTTGGGCATCGGAACGGGTAAAGGTACAGCTGAAAATCCGACTGGAACGGTGGCACAAGCACTAGCTGTAGCCCAACCCAATGATATTGTCTACGTGCAACCAGGTACGAATCCCGGTATACCTGCGTTTACGATTCCCGACGGAGTGCAGGTGCTTTCCACCGGCCCCGTGCAGCAGATACCTGTAGTGGGAAGAGGCAACGTACAACTTCCCTTGTCGGGGAGTGGAGTCCGGCCCTCGATTGTGGGAACAGTGACATTGGGAAATAACACGACTCTCTCTGGGTTTGAGATTAACGGGGCAAGCGGTTCTGGTATCCGAGGAACGGGTATCAATACAACCTCTATTCGGGACAACATTATCCGCAATTCAACAATCGCCAACTCGTCCGAACTCGGACAAGGCATTTTGCTAACCAATGTTGGCGGAACGATTGATATTACTAACAACACGATTACCAATAATGCGGACAGTGCGATCTCGATTAGCAATGATACCGGTCAAGCCGATTTCATCATTGGGAGAAATGCGATCGCTAATAACTTAAATGCCATGCGTTTTCGCCTCTCAGGCAGTGCCACCGGAACTGCCCAGATTACCAATAATTCCATGACCAATTCTGGAAATCTGAACGTTCAAGTAGCAAACAATGCCCAACTCAGCAATTTGACGATTAGTAACAATACGATTGAAAGAGCAACCGCACAGGGGATTTACCTCCAAGCTTTTGATACTGCTCAAGCTACCGTAACGGTGTCTAACAATACGCTGAGTAACGTCACTGGTGATGGGTTTTTGACCGGGGATGGAATGCGTTTCTCACTCAATCAAAATGCCAAGCTAAACTTACTCGTCTCTGGCAATACCATTACAACAACCAGCGATGATGGGATTGACCTTGATAGTTTAGATAGTACAGTAGCAACGGTTACGATTTCTAATAATCAGATTTTTAATGCCAACAGTCAAGGACTCGGCTTTGATAATTTTGGCATTGAGGTGGATGCCGATAACAATGCTCAGCTTCAACTTTTGATTGACTCGAATACCATTACAGGTAGTGGGAACCGAGGAATTTCTATCTTTGCTGGTGGTACTGGTGGTAGTCCTCAAGTCTTTACCAGCGTTCGATCGAACAATCTCAGGGGTAATAATGTTAGTAGCACCGACATTGCTGGTTTCGAGGCGGTAACGTTTGGTCGTTCGACGATGTGCCTTCAACTGCGCGACAACACGAGCGAAGCTTTCTTTTTAGGGAATAACAGTGGAGCATTCCAAGCTGAAGTCGGAGGAAATATTGGCGCGATCGATCAAAGAGGAACTACTCCCGCTCCCCCATTTGCCAATTGTACTGTACCCTAATTTTAGGCGTAAGACGGCAACTCAAAAGACTTATGCAACCTCTGTATCAGCTGATTGAAGTAACTGCTGTAACCGCTCAATCAGAGCTAGCGTCGTTTGATACGCCGATTGATTGCCTTGGGCATTAAAGTGATGCGATGCCATCTTCAAATCAGCCAGTGCGGCTTGTTGCAGCCCTAATTCGTGTCGAATTAAACCCCGATTAACATAAGCTTCGGCGCGATTGGGGTCAAGTTGTAATGCTAACGTAAAGTCTCTCATTGCGCCTAATAAATCTCCATTTCGGTGACAGGCGCAGGCGCGATTATAGAAGGCTCGATGATTATTGGTATCTAGATTAATCGCAATCGAGAAATCCGCGATCGCATTTTCCATGTCCTCCAACATCAGCTCGGCTAACCCTCGGTCATTATAGATATCGGCGAGGAGAGGGTCAAACGGCTGAAAACTCTGTTCTAAAGCTTGATTGTAATCTGCGATCGCGCCTTCATAGTCTTTTAGATCGAAACGCGCTAATCCCCGATTGTAGTAAGCTCGTAAATCACCCGGTTGCCGCTCAATAACCTGGTTAT
>DATNPC010000551.1:0-5565 GCA_036703375.1 Allocoleopsis sp. | reverse complement strand
CACCAATTTGGCGAAAAACGTTTCCTGACCACGCCTTTGATGAAGTGGATGTATGACCTCTACACCACAGACTTGGAAAAACGCAAAGAAATCTATGCCTCTCCCCTACAGGCTACGGTTGAGCAACTCAAAGGATTGCCTCCAGCATTAATTCAGGTCGCGGAAAGCGATATCTTACGTGATGGAGGCGAAGCGTATGGACGCAAGCTAGATGAAGCCGGGGTAACCGTGACGACCGTGCGTTACAACGGCATGATTCATGACTTCGGACTACTCAATGGTTTAGCCGAGGTTCCGGCAGTTCGTTCTCTTTTTGTCCAGGCAGCCGCTGAACTGAAGAAATATCTGCAATAGGCAACGATCGCTTCTTTTACCGCCAGTTGTAAGTAATTCTCGTTCCTGTCAGGTTTTGGCGATCGTGGATTTGAGAGTGCTCTGGCTTATCCAATCTTTGTTGGGTAAGTCAGAGATAGGTAACGACTGGCGATCGACTTCACATTTTCAAGAACCCATTGAGGGTGGCTCTTTTCAACTCAACAACTACAGGATTCATCATGAAAAAACTAGAAGGAAAAGTCGCTCTTGTCACCGGTGGTACCAGTGGCATCGGTCTTGCCACTGCCAAGCGCTTTGTCGCTGAAGGTGCCTATGTCTTCATCACAGGTCGTCGCCAAGCTGAACTGGATGCCGCCGTGGAAGCAATTGGGAAAAATGTCACGGGTGTTCAGAGCGATGCCTCGAATCTTGCCGACCTCGATCGCCTGTTCGCCACAATCAAGCAAGAGCAAGGACACCTCGATGTGCTCTTCGCCAATGCTGGCGGTGGAGAAATCGCCCCACTCGGAGCCATCACCGAAGAACACTTTGACAAAACGTTCAACACTAACGTCAAAGGTCTGCTGTTCACCGTGCAGAAGGCACTGCCTCTGTTGCCTTCAGGGGCTTCCATTATCCTGAACGCCTCCATTACTTCTATCAAAGGTACCCCAGCCTTCAGCGTTTACAGCGCTACCAAAGCCGCCGTGCGATCGTTTGCCCGTAATTGGACACTCGACCTCAAAGAGCGCCAAATCCGGGTGAACGCCATTAGTCCTGGCGTGGTTCCGACTCCTGGTTACGATCACTTGGGACTGAGTGACGAGCAGTTGCAGGAATTCGTGGACAGCCAAGCCAGCAGCATCCCACTGGGAAGAGTCGGCACGCCCGATGAGATTGCCAAAGCCGTTGTCTTTCTCGCTTCAGACGACAGCAGCTTTGTCAACGGAATTGAGTTGTTTGTTGATGGCGGTATGGCACAGATTTAAAGCGTCCTTGCCAGCAATCGCAAATACACTCTTCCTGATAATCATGAAAAAACTAGGGCGTGTCATCAATTAAATGTAGAATGCTGTCAGAGCAAGGCTTTTACGGCTATAAAGCTCGAACGAGCCTGACAGCCAGAATTCACTACTGGTACGGGATGTGTAGCTAATTGATGACACGCCTTAGAGCGAAACGCTACACATCACGGGTGGTCTTCAGCGATCGGGATCAGACTGCTTTTGAGGTAACTCGGTGGGCATGGACTTAATTCCAATCCAACCCTGCTGAGACGAGCACCATTCGAGCGAACAAGCCAGAACATAGGCAAATCATTACCATGAACAACCCCGAAAATCCTCGACTACCCCTGCCGCCTTTCGATTATGAATCCGCTATCCAAAAAGTCCGAATTGCAGAAGATGCTTGGAATACACGTAACCCGGAACGAGTATCACTCGCTTACACGTCAGATAGTGTTTGGCGCAACCGCTCAGAATTTCTATCGGGTCGTGAGGCGATCGTACAGTTCTTGACACGGAAGTGGCTTAAAGAATTGGACTACCGTCTGATCAAAGAGCTTTGGGCGTTTCGAGACAACCGAATTGCTGTCCGGTTTGCTTACGAATGGCATGATGATTCCGGCAACTGGTTCCGTTCCTACGGCAATGAGAATTGGGAGTTCGACGAACACGGATTCATGCGGTGGCGTATTGCTAGCATCAACGATCTGCCAATTCAGGAGAGCGATCGCAAATACCACTGGATACTTGGTCGCCGTCCCGACGATCATCCCGGATTGTCCGACTTCAATCTTTGAGAAGCCGGAACACACCAATATTTCTCACAAACCACACTTATTTGGTGAACCAGCGCTACAGGCAAGTCTCCACCCGTTGTAGATGAATCTTTCACCCCTCAACAACTACAGGGCTCATCATGAAAAAAGGTGCGATCGCGAGCGATTTCCAAAAAACGGATTAAAGCTGTGCGCTACTTCACGACAACAGAAGGTTGGGTACCGCAATATACGAATACTGAAAAACGATTTCAGTCTAATTAGTTTTACAACACTCTTGAAAACCATGACAACGCTACGGAAAAGATTCGCGTTACTTCTTGCTCTACCAATCAGTATCTTAGCTAATTTTTCCTTAAAAGCCTCTGCTGATTCTACGGCTGGCATCATCCTGAGTACGAAATGCCGGGGTGGCTACAACATCAATATTTGGCAAAACTATACTTCCGGTGAACTGCTCTATCGCTCGACCAGTCCCAACGGGAATTTAAGTTTAGGCAGAGGAACTAGCCAAGCGACAGAAGGTGTTCGAGTGTATAAGTTTCGGAATGGAAATTATGAATATTGGGTGTGGGATGGCACGTTGGATAACCCACAGTTGGGAACTTTAGAGGTGTATAAAAACAACCGTATCTTGATGCGGCAAGCTTGTACGAAAAGTTGAATTCTCACGCCGTAGTTCTCATTCTGTCCACAGACGACGTTGTAGAAGCCATGAAGTAAAGTCCAACGCAAAGGAGAGGTCAGTGAACACTGAATACTATGACGACATTATTATCGGCGGTGGTAAAGCCGGTAAAACGCTGGCACCCGCATTAGTTGCAGACGGACGGAAAACCGCTCTGGTTGAACGCAGTTTAAACATGATTGGCGGCGGGTGCATCAATGTCGCCTGCATTCCTACTAAAACAATGGTGGCGAGTGCCAATGTGGTAAACATAGTCCGAAACAGTGCCGCTTATGGTGTTAAAGCCAATGCACCTACCGTTGATTTAGCAGAGGTGATCCGACGGAAACGATCGGTTGTGCAATCTGCGCGTGCAATGAATTTGCACAATCTAGAAACTGCTCTCGGTGACAAACTGATCGTTGGCACAGGACGGTTTGTTGCGTCTAAAACGATCGAAGCGATAACGGATGAGGGTAAGACTCGGTTACTCACCGCCGAACGATTATTTATCAACACAGGTACGCGACCGTTAATTCCATCCATACCCGGACTCAAAGATGCTGGTTTTCTGACGAGTGAGTCGATCATGGAACTGGAACAGTTGCCAGAACACCTGATTGTTCTCGGGAGCGGCTACATTGGGTTAGAGTTTGCCCAGATGTTCCGACGTTTTGGCTCTCGCGTCACTGTGATTGGGCAAAGTGAGCAAATCCTATCACAACAAGATCCAGATATCGCAATCGCCGTTCAAACACTCCTAGAACGAGATAGCATTGAATTCTTGCTGAAGGCGAAGGTATTGAGGGTAGAGCGCACTGGTGATGAAACCATCCTTCGCATCCAAGTCGCCGATCGTGAGATGACCCTTCAGGGGTCGCATTTGCTCGTCGCCGTTGGTCGTGCGCCAACCACCGATACCTTAAATTTAGCCGCCGCTGGTGTGGCAACTGATGCACGCGGATTTATTCAAGTCAACGATCGCCTGGAGACAAACGTACCGGGTATTTGGGCATTAGGCGACATCAATGGAGGACCGCAATATACCCATGTGGCGCTCGACGATTATCGCATTGTTAAAGCAAATCTAATTGATGGGGGCAACCGCAGTACGCGCGAGCGCTTGGTTCCATCTTGTCTTTTCATCGATCCAGAACTGGCTCATGTGGGTCTGACCGAAACCGAAGCACAGCAACAAGGGTATGCCATCCGAGTGGCGAAGCTGGATGCCTCATCTATCCCAAGAGCGAAAACGCTGGGTCAAACTGATGGAGTGTTGAAAGCGATCGTGGATGCCGAGAGCGATCGTATTCTCGGTTGTTCACTGTTGTGCCATGAAGCAGGTGAAGTGATTTCAACGGTGCAGATGGTGATGCAAGCTCAGATGCCCTACACCGTTCTGCGCGATGGAGTTTTGACTCATCCCACAATGACCGAAGGGTTAAATCTGCTGTTTTCACTGGTTGTAGGCAGCAAGGGCTGAAGGTTTATGCCATTGAGTTGCTAATTGTGTCAGATCATTTGCTAACTCACAATCGATTAACCCCATGGACACTCACATCTTGCTGATTGAAGCGGACATTCATTTATCTCGATTACTAGAGTTAAATCTACTTGATTCGCCGGAGTACAATGCAGACTTCGCCCAAGAAAGCCAACATTGCTACTGCCTCAGTACTGTTCATAACGGTACAGAAGGACTGATTACTGCTCGTGAATCGCAGCCCGATCTGATTCTTCTAGGCATGAATCTTCCAGACTTTTCGGCATTGGAAATTTGTCGTCGTTTGCGTTCAACAGGCAATCAAGTCCCATTGATTTTACTTGGTACTGGACATGAAATTCGTGATTGTGTTGCTGGGTTAGATGCTGGAGCAGACGATTACATATTTCAACCCTTTGCAATGGAGGAGCTAAGAGCGAGGATACGATCCCGACTCAGACGAGTCAGTCTAGAAGCACAACCCAACCGTTTGCAATTTGAAGAATTAACGCTCGATCGAGCGACTAGGGAAGTTTATCGTCATCGGCAAGCGATCGAACTCACTGCCAGAGAGTTTGCACTGTTGGAATACTTTATGGCTCATCCCCGACAGGTCATGACTCGCGATCAAATTCTCGATCGCGTTTGGAATGATAACCCCAGTATTGACCCCAATATCCTTGATGTTTACGTGCGCTACTTACGGTTGAAACTCGAACAACATCACAAGCAAAGATTACTACATACGGTGCGTAGTGTCGGGTATGTATTGCGGAAACCATTGCTGGAGCAAGTTGCTCCTGTAAAACTAGCTAGCTCTGCTGCTCATTCGCACCTCTTAGTAGGGTGAAGACAGGGTCACTAATTGTGGGTGAAGTGATTTGACGGTGCAGATGGTGATGCAAGCTCAAATGCCCTACACCGTTCTGCGCGATGGCGGTTGACTCATCCGACGACGATCGAATGCTTAAATCTGCTGTTCTCACTCGTTGTAAGGAGAACGCAAGTGCAGACCCAATAACTGACTAACTACCAATGAGGAGTTGAATTATGCAAGCTAATTCAAAGGAAAAATCTACTCGCCTGATCGCTTTTGCAGTTAGTCATTACTGTGAAAAAGCACGATGGGCATTAGAACGGCTAAGTATTCCTTTCATCGAAGAGCCTCATGTGCCAGGTTTTCATTGGCTTTTTACTCTTCCCACTGGGGGAAATTCGGTGCCAGTTCTGTTAACGGAGGCTGGTACGTTTACCGATTCTACGGAGATCCTGCACTATCTTGATACGCTCGCTCCCACAAGCCATAGACTTTACCCT
>DATNPC010000550.1:0-5220 GCA_036703375.1 Allocoleopsis sp. | reverse complement strand
GACGCCTGTTAACTCCTTAGACGTTTTGTTTGGTGATTCGCGTCCGGCAGCCGAGTTGGTTCGCACGTCCGACATTAAAACTCGGACTCAACCCCGGCGCTATTTCGACGCGGAAAAGTTAGAGCAGTTGGTGCAGTCGGTAAAGCAGCACGGCATCTTGGAGCCACTCTTGGTGCGACCGCTCCCGGACAATCAGTACGAGCTAGTAGCCGGAGAAAGGCGTTACCGAGCCGCTGTCGAACTGGAACTTGCCGAGGTTCCCGTAGTGGTACGGGAACTCAATGATACTGAAGCCCTGCAACTGGCTCTAGTGGAGAACCTCCAACGAGAAGACCTCAGCCCCGTTGAGGAAACCGAGGGAATCTTGCAGTTACTAGCTCTCAAGCTCAATCTCACCCTATCGGAGATTCCCCCGTTGCTTTATCAGATGAAGAACGCTTTTGAGAAGGACAAGGGGAAACACTCTGATGTTAGGGATAACGTTATCCCTAATCCGGCCTCGGATTCGGAGCAGGGCGTACAAGGAGTGTTTGACGAGCTGGGATTGATGAGCTGGTACTCGTTCACCTGTAATCGACTTCCCCTGTTGCGGTTGCCAGAAGAGATTCTTGAAGCATTGCGCTCTGGACGGATTGAGTACACCAAGGCTAAAGCTCTAGCGCAAGTCAAGGATGAAGCCGAACGTCAAGCGCTGCTGGAAGAGGCGATCACTGAGTCTCTCTCCCTAAGTCAAATCCGAGAGCGGGTTAAAGCTGCCCAACCGCCAACCGAACCCCCTCCCCTCGCTAAAAGGATAGAGACTATCTCCAAGCTGGTAAAGAAGCAAAAGTTGTGGGATGACCCCAAGAAGCGCAAGAAACTCGAATCTCTGTTAGCAAAGATAGAGGAGTTAATGTCTGAGGGTGGATTAGATGAATCACAGTACGAGGAATGAACCTCAAGGCAACATAATGTGACACCAATGCCTTACTGGTAAGAATCTACATTCTTCCGACTCAGGCCAAAAGTAGCGAACGTGCCTTACACAGGATTAGATGAGAAGCTCCATAGGTATATTTTTTTCCACATAGATGATTCCTTTGGGTAAAAGAGAACATAACCCGTCCTCGTAGTGAATCAGAGCATCTGCATCCAATTTAGATAGAATATCTTTCTTAAAAGTTGATGGATTAGAATACCGCGTCCATTTAACCAGCGCAACATCCTTGACCTTTCTAGGGTTCTTGGAATACAGAATAGCCAGTGTTCTACTGCGAAAATCCAGCTTCGTGTTCTGGACTCGAATGAAGCCGTCTATATCAGCAATGATCGGAACAGTGACCTCGTTGATGCTATCAGCGATTTTCTTGGCTATGTCTATAGGGCAGTTGTAGTAAATGCGAAGAATTTCAGTCAGAATCCAGTCAGCGCTGTGGGATATCAATAAGGCATCAGGATAATTCGGACTTACGTCACCACCGACATGAGCGACATCCCTGCGATTCCGGACATCAAGCAATATTCGGGCAAGACGAGGAATAAAAAATCTTATAGACTCGTGTAGCGTTGTATTCTGCTCAACGCGCCTGATAATGCCGTCACTATGCCCCAGTGGCGTCCCAAAAGGGGTATGTGGAGGATTATCCAGATGTTGGACGAGGCGCAAAACGCACTCGGCAAATCGCCCCCCATTAAGCTCACCGGGTCGAAATTTTCGGAACGCTAAATTCTGCTTGATGTCCAGATATTCATCGAGCAAATGCGTAACGATGTCGTTAGGCAGTGGGGGTGATAAAGCCGCAATAACTTGATTCTTTGCTACGCCCATTGTCAATTATCCGCATCATCTCCGAGGTCATCTGAAGACTCGATCGGTTTACCAGCTATCCAATCCTCAACTTTTTGCTGTCCTTCGGATGTCAAATAATAGAGTTCTCCAGCCTTGCGGAAATACTTGTCATTTTCAGGCTTCGCCAGAGCACGGTTAAATGCGTCTGTCTTCACAGAAAGTGTTGTGAATTTCTCCTTGAAATAGTAGTAAGCGTCGTTCCATCGGACAGCCTCAGCTTTCTTCAGATGAACCGTTAGAATCCAAAGAGACACTAATGCATAGTCTCTAGCTATCCTAATATCACGAACATTAAGGCTGCCAAGATTAATCTCTTCTTGCGCCCACTCTTGAACCTTAGTCTTGTCGTCTTTATTGAACCGTTGCCTTTTCGTGGTTGAACTGGTACTGCGCTCCCAATATTTGTTGCCTGCCCCGATGTTATCGTCCTCAATTCGAGCAAGGATAACTTTTACCTCTTTCTCACCATCCTGATTGAGCTTGAATCTGCCTCCGATTTCATTTAGATAGGTTCGTGTAGCTTCTCCCAAATACTTGGTGAAGTTACTGGAATCGAGAATACTTGCCCGCTCAGCAGCCTTCTTAAAATGCTCCTTATCTGGAACTGATTGCCCAAAAATTTGGTAATAGGCAGAAGCGTATAGCAGAATAAATCGCTTCTGCTGATCTGCCCATGTTGATCCCTTGAAATCTTTGATCGTAGCTACGAGATAGTCATCATCTCGCTCAAAATAGCGTGCTGCTCCGACTAAATTCGCCTCAAGCGGCTGGCGCTCAATCGCTTCCGGTAGTTGTGGTACTTCCGCCCCTGGTAAAGCCTCATTCAGGTTTACCAATGGCTGTTGCAGTTGTACAGGCTCCCTAGACGCAGTCGGATAGGGAGGTTTGGACGGTCGTGACATCATCTGCTCGACAACAAATGGAGCTATTTCACTGACAGCATGATCAGAAAGGCTGAACTCGGTATGTTCTTCGTATGTTTTCCCAGACTGCTTGACGTTGCGGATGTATTTATTTGGTTGCGCCTGAGCGACTGGAATCTTAGCAATGGTTTTACCGCACGAAAAGCAGAAAGTCTTGCCCGGAACTAGCTTTTTACCACAGTCAGAATTGAGACACTTTATTTGCTGGTCGCAAAAGATACAAAAGTTGTGTTCGGATGGAGTTTCAGCACTACAGAACGGGCAGGTGAGTGTTGAAGACATAGAAGAAGTTTCTACAGAGTGTGAATTAGGGGTGTAAGTGTTTAGATAGCCTGAAAGCTCAATTCTGCTTGACACTACAAGGTACTACTCTAGTGTAGTGCCACAGATTAGTGCAGACTCTGCGATTTAAATCGTTTGCACCATACTTAGATGCCAAAGTTATTTCACTAACCAAAGCGGTGAGATGCCATGAGTATAATCCGTGACTTGATTCGTCAAAAACTACTTTGATGCGAATGACGAAATTTTATTGGTCATAGAGATGTGCGATCGCCTTTCCAATCGTCTGAATCTGCTCGACTAACTCCGGTGGCGCAACCACTTTCACTTGACTGCTAAAACCTAAAATCCAGCGGCGCAGATCAAGATCTTCCAGAGACCAACGAGGCAGTTTAACTTGGAATCGATTTGGGTGCTGAGGATCAGGAGTTTTAGGCAGGCTGAAAAGTGAGCTTTGATGTTTAGGTGTGCTATTTCCTGAAAGCTTGGACGACATCTTCATCTGTGCGATCGGGAATCGTTGGGTTCCTTCGCTGACAAACCGAAAGGTATAGTCATTGAACCAAAGTTCTACGGTGATGCAAACTGCATCTCGGTTGGCTGAAGCTTTGCTGAGAAATTGACGCTGAGCGGCGACACTCCGACCGAGGTAAAGCCCTCCGCAGGCTTGATAGAGAGATTGAAGCCTGTGGAGGGATTTTTCTTGCTCGCGGCGAGTACGCTTGAGAGACTGAATATACCCGCGAAATAGGCGGTCTAGGCGTTCAAATTGTAGGAGTCCTTTGTTTTCTCCTTCAGCAATTTCGTAGCCCAAATACCAGCCGATGTTGTGAAACACAATTTGAAGCGGATAGACCCGAAAAAATTCATCTCTGTCGTCTGTGAATCGCCCAACACCCGAAAATCGTTTTAATTCGAGCAATTGACCCTGTTCAATTTCCTCTTCCAATTTTTCGACATTTTTAGCAAGGGCAGATTGAGGCAATAATTTCAGATCCACGATCGTCCGGTTGCAGATTGCCCGAACCGGGTAGATAAGTTGAGTGCTCAACTGGCTCTGGTTCATCCGCTCACCGAAAATTTCCAAAATATCTAGAGCGATCGGGTCTTGCAAATTTTTAGCTTGAGATTGCAGAACAGTAAAAACCTTTGTTAACTGGGACGCTGACAGGATGCCCGTTCCCATGAAATAACCGCGTTTTAATGGAAAGTCTGGCAGAATGCGGAAGGGTTTGAGAACACGTTCGATGTCCTTCCGAAGGGCATCCGTCCAGTCTTCCTCGCTCAATCCCTGCTTTTGCATTTCGGAGACAAGACTACCTAAGCTTCCCTGCTCGGAATCCCATTGAAAGGGATGTTGAATAATAAAGCGAATGGTTGTGAGTAGCCGTTTGAACGGTTCTTGATCGGAGTAGGGATGAGTTGCGGTCTCGATCTCGTTGACTTGAGCGATCGCTAATTCCTGATTAGTAGTAGTTGGGTTAAGAAAACCATTTTCTTCTAGCCATTCCAGATCAGCCGTGACTGCCGTAGGGTTCGCGTAAATGGCACCGCACTGTTGCTGCAAAATCGCACAGATTTCTGCAATGTCGCTTGAGAACTGAGCTTCTTGCCCAATCAGTTGCTTCAAGAGTTCAGGAGCTGTTGCTTGGAAATTGCCCATGCCGGGATAGCGCACCAGTAGGCTGATCAGGTGCATCAGGCGATCGAAATCCAGCAGTTGGGAGTAAGGATGCAGGGTGGTTTGACGATGCCGAGTACGGTTCGTGCGATTAATCACGCTGCGGGAAAGCTGATTAATTTTGCTTTTGACTTCACCGACTAAATCTTTAGACTGGGCTGGATTTAGCTCGTAGACTGTTGTGAATCCCTCAGCCGCCAAAGGCGGGAAATGCTTCAAGCTTTGAAAAAAATCATCCAGCACTTCTGAAGGAACCTGCCGTCCTCGTTGAGTATTCCAGGTTTGGCAGATTTGACGTGGGGTTTTAAGATACCAGGCAATCCACTGCACCTCAGAAACAGCTATTTTTTGAAGAAGTCCCATCCGCCAAACTCGTTTGGCATTTGTAGCGTCATAAATGACGGGATTTTTTTTTGTAATTGCTTCCTTAATTTCTGTCAGAACAACTGATTCTATCTCAGCCCAATTTCCCTGAGTTGCCGCATCACCATAAAGCTGCGCTCGGA
>DATNPC010000549.1:0-13584 GCA_036703375.1 Allocoleopsis sp. | reverse complement strand
TTAGAATTGACTGTTTTGAGGCCGATTTTTAACTACCTCTAAAAATTGATTGGCGAGGTGAGGCGGTAGAAGAATCGCTGCCATAATTTTAAGGCTCACGATCGCCATTAAATGCGATCGCGTTTTGAGTATCGATACATCATGTCTCACGGCTTGAACTAGACAACGGGCTGCTGTCAAACCGATTTGTCGATCTAACGAACCGGCGAGTCCTCTAAACAGCAGATACTGGTAGAGATTCGCAAGGCTTTGGTTTTTTAGATGGGCTAAAGATGCCGGAACGCGATCGAATTCGCGTTCGAGTACTCTCAAGCATTGGGTTTCCTGTCGGGCTAGATTAAACGAAATCGAAGTGGTAGACAGGCGATACAAAATTTGCGGACGCGGTACGGCAACGAACTGATACTTGGCAGCAAGGCGGAGAAATAAATCCCAATCTTCCGGGCCGCACAAGGATTCGTCAAAGCCACCAACATCGATTAAAGCCTCTCTTCTAATTAAAGCGTTCGAGCCATTTTCTAAAAAATCGCTTAATAACAGTTTGGCGTAGACATCGCCGTTAGCAGTGACATGAGAACCCGGATATAAAACGCGATCGCATTCATCAATATAATCCGTCCAACTGTAAGCAACAGCTGCTTGAGGATTGGCTTGTAGTGCGTCTAACTGAGCTTCTAGCTTATCCGGTGTCCACAAATCGTCAGCATCTAAAAAGGTAATCAATTCACCTGTTGCGTTGGCTAAACCTCGATTACGAGTTGCAGATACGCCAGCATTCGGATAGGAAAATACTTTTAACCGTTGGTCAGAAATGTGCTCCACTATCTCTAAGGTCGCATCTTGCGAGCCATCATCAATCACCAGTAACTCAAAATCAGTGAAGGTTTGATTTAAAACAGATTCAATCGTTTTTTGAATCGTTGTTTGAGCATTGTACGCTGGAATAATGATAGAGATAAGTGGCATATTGACGCCCTGGTAGCAGGCTAACGTAATTCTAGGGGCTAGTAGAGATGCGATCGCACTGACGAACGCTGCTTAGGATGCATCTAATTGCAAGTAACCCAGTAGTGTCGTCGTATTCGCTAATCCTTTAGCCCTAGTTAACACAGCTTGAGCTTGTTGAGGTGGCAGTAAGGTCATTGCCGCAATTTTAAACAATACTTTCCAAATCACACGCGATCGCAACAAGGTTGGATCGTTTTGCACGCAGTGCCAAAGTAATCTAGCTGCTGTTAATCCTCGCTGTCGGGCTGGTGGCCCTTCCAACGTTTTGAACGTAAGACCTTTATAAATATTTGCAAAGCTGGGCTTTTTCAAATGTTGTAAAGATTCTGGTGCTTGAGCAAATGCTCGTTCAATAACTCGCAAGCTAGCTGCCTCCATTCTCACAACATTAGCTGACTCTGAGTTCACTGATTGCCGATAAAGGACTTGTGGAGACGGTACTGCGACAAAATGGTAGCGTGCGGCTAATCGCAACCACATATCCCTATCTTCAGACGGCACCATTGATTCATCAAAATCACCAACTTCCGCTAAAGCTTGGGTGCGAATCAAGGGGTTAGAACCGTTTTCAATAAAATCAATCAATAATAACTGGGCATAAACATCACCAGTAGCACTGATATGGCTACCCCGGCGCGAAAATTCACCCGATTCATCAATACACTTAGTCCAGCTATACGCGACAGCGGCTTGAGGATTCTCTTGCAATGCCTGGAATTGAGCCTCTAATTTATCTGGTGTCCACAAATCATCGGCATCAAGAAACGAAATGTACTCCCCGCAGGCGCGAGCAATGCCCCGATTTCGGCTGGCGGCTTGCCCTAAATTGGGGTAGGAAAAAACCTTTAATCGAGGGTCTGTAATGCAACTGATAATTTCCAATGTTGAGTCTTTCGAGCCATCATCAATCACGATTAGCTCTAAGTCTTTAAACGTTTGGTTTAAGACCGAGCGAATCGTCTCTTCAATCGTTCTTTCACCATTGTAAACAGGGATAATGACAGAAATCTGGGACATGTCAGTTTTGCTCCCTTAGGAGATTCCTTTTAATTGCGAAGGCTCGACTCGCATATAACCATGTAAAGCGTTGATATTAGATAGTTGCTTCAACTGAGCTAGGAAAGAGTGAGCTAGTTGAGGTGGTAGTAACGTCACTACGACAATTTTAAACAGCACTTTCCAGATGACTCGCGCTCGAATTAATGAGGGGTCAGTTTTGAAGGCATACCAGAGATATCGCGCTGCAATCAAGCCGCCATACTGTCCCGAGCATCGCTCCAACGCTCTCAACGTTAAGCTCTTGTAGAGATTGGCAAGACTGAACGGTTTCAAGTAGGCGAAAGAATTAGGTGCCTGATTAAACGCTTTTTCTATAACTTGTAAAGATTCAGCTTCCTGTTGATCGACATTAGAGGACATCGAGTTAACAGATATTCGGTATAAAACTTGAGGAGATGGCACGCAAGCGAAGTGATAGCGAGCGGCTAATCGCAACCACATATCCCAATCTTCAGCAGCTGTTAAAGATTCATCAAATCCACTGACTTCGAGTAAAGCTTGCCGACGAATCAAAGGATTAGAACCACTGGCGATAAAATCAATTAATAAAAGCTTGGCATAAACATCTCCATTCACCTTCATATAGCTGCCTTGATTTAAAGATTGACCCAGTTCATTAATATAATCAGTCCAGCTATAAGCTACGGCTGTTTCAGGATTTTCTTGTAAAGCTTTTAATTGAGCCTCTAGTTTATTGGGCGTCCATAGATCGTCGGCATCTATGAAGGAAATATAGTCTCCGCGAGAACGATCGATTCCTCGATTGCGACTGGTTGCCAGACCAGCATTCGGATAAGAAAATACTTTTAATCTGTCATCTGGGAAGCTGGAAACAATTTCTAAGGTAGAATCTTGCGAACCGTCATTAATTACCAGTAATTCAAAATCTGAGTAAGTCTGTTGTAAAACGGATTCAATCGTCTCTCGAATCGTTTTTTCCCCATTGTAGACTGGAATGATGACAGAAATTAATGGCATAAATTGCTAGCTTGCAAATGGGAAGATTTCTAGTTCAGAAGGGTTCGAGTCGCATGTGTAATAGCAGGGTATCGAGATTAGCGATTCGTTGCATTTTAGGCAGTAAGGCTTGAGCGAGTTGAGGTTGCAGGAAAATCACAATCCCAATTTGCAAGAGTACCTTCCAAGCGATGCGCTTTTGCATCAGTTCAGGTTCATGCCAGAGTGCATACCCAAGAAACCTAGCGGCGATTAAAGCACGCGATCGCTTTACATTTCCATCAAAGCAGCGGAAGATCAGATACTTATAAATATTGGCGAGGCTGTGGCGTTTTAGGTGCTTAAGTGACTCAGGTGCCTGTTCAAACGTGCGTTTAATTACTCGATCGCAGGCTGATGCCATCCGCAGGAGATTTGTCGATTCTGACTTAGAAGATTGCCGGTATAAAATTTGTGGAATAGGTACAACAACAAAATGATAGCGTGCCGCTAATCTTAGCCACATATCCCAATCTTCTGCTGGGGGTAGGGATTCATCAAATCCACCCACTTCTAGCAAGGCTTGCCGACGAATCAATGGATTAGAGCCATTGTCTAAAAAATCAGTTAATAAAAGCTTGGCATAAACATCACCACTTAAAGTACTACGACTACCTCCCCGTAAAAACTTCCCGTTCTCATCAATAAAGTCGCTCCAACTATAAGCTACGGCAGCATGGGGATTATCTTGCAGTGCTTTGAGTTGAGCTTCTAATTTATTAGGTGTCCATAAGTCGTCTGCATCTAAGAAGGCGATAAATTCACCGCTGCTACGATCGAAACCCCGATTGCGACTAGCAGCTTGCCCCGCATTAGGGTAGGAAAATACTTTTAACCGAGGGTTCTGTAGGCTCGATAAAATCTCCAGTGTTGCATCGTGAGAACCATCGTTAATAACGATGATTTCAAAATCTTGAACGGTTTGACTGAAAACAGATTCCAACGTTTCGCGGATAGTGTTTTCACCGTTATAGACTGGAATAATGACCGAAATCAAGGGCATGTTATTTCAGTGGAGTTACAGGACTATCTCAATTTAAAACGGTTCAAGCTGTAGATGTAAAACTATAGTATGGATATCAGCTAGCGGCTTAACTCTCCAGGTAATTCTCTGAGCTTTCTTCGGTGTAAAAACTATCATCAGTATAATAGTGATTAACACTTTCCAGGTGACTAGCCTCAGCCAAAGTAAGGGGTCATTTTTAACGGCTTTCCACAGAAATTTCCCAGCTAGTAAACCGCCTCGCCGTCGGATGGGGAACCATTCAAAACACCGATAAACGAGATACTTGTATAAATTCGCAAGACTATGCCGTTTTAGATGTTGTAGCGAGTCAGGAGCGCGCTCGAATCCCAATTCAATTACTCGTTCGCAAGCCGCTGCCATCCGCTGTAAATTGGCAGATGCTGAACCGGGAGATTGTCGATACAAAATATGCGGATAGGGTACTGCAACAAAGTGATAGCGTGCCGCCAATCTTAGCCACATATCCCAGTCCTCAGCAGGAGGAAGCGATTCATCAAATCCCCCCACTTCAAGCAAGGCGTGCCGACGAATTAATGGGTTAGAGCCATTGTCTAAAAAATCGCATAATAAGAGCTTGGCATAAACATCGCCACTTGAAGTACTGTGACTAGCTTCACGTAAAAATTTTCCTTTTTCATCAATACAATGACTCCAGCTATACGCAACTGCTGCTTGCGGGTTATCTTGCAGTGCCTTAAGTTGAGCTTCTAACTTATTAGAAGTCCAGAGATCGTCGGAATCAAGGAAGGAAATAAATTCGCCAGTACTATGAGCAAATCCTCGGTTGCGACTTGCCGCTTGCTTAGCATTGGGGTAAGAAAATACCTTTAACCGCTCGTCTTGTATGCTGGATACAATCTCTACAGTAGCATCGCTAGAACCATCGTCAATCACAATGATTTCAAAATCTTGAAGGGTTTGACTCAAGACTGACTCGATTGTTTCTTGAATGGTTTTTGCCGCATTATAAGCTGGAATAATGACTGAAATAAGTGGCATTCTCGCTCCAGTTAGCACATTATCATCAGTTAAGGTACGTCAGTTTTGAAGTACATTAACAAATCCTTGTGGATATAGGGCAGAGGGGGAAATCGCTCAATTACTTCCCGAGCTTTTTGAGGAGGAAGGAGAATCCATAATGCCGCTCTAATCAGTATTTTCCGCATAGCAGGTAGTTTCAGCAAAGCTAAATCGTTGATAATTAACTTACCTAAAAAGAGCGCTGCTAGTAAACCTCGTTTTCGAGTTGTAGGGCCGTCTAATATCTTGAAGCTTAGGTATCTGTATAGGTTAGCCCAAGTGTATTTTTTTAAGTACTGTAGGCATTGAGGAGCACGAGCGTAAGCCCGCTTGAGAACGTTGACGCAAGCTGCCTCCTGCCTCAGAACATTAGCAGACATTGAATGAGTAGAGGTTCGATATAGAACTTGAGGGGAGGGAACGGCTACGAAATGATAGCGTGCTGCCAAACGTAACAAGATATCCCAATCTTCAGCAGCAGAAAGCGATTCATCAAAGCCACCTACGTCGATTAAAGCTTGCCGTCGAATCAATGGATTAGAGCCATTTTCTAAAAAGTCAACGACTAAAAGCTTTGCTAAAACATCACCATTAGCAGTAACATATCCACCTCGACGTAAAAATTGACTGGATTCATCAATATAATCCGTCCAACTATAAGCAACAGCAGCTTGAGGATTATTTTGAAGCGCGTTTAATTGAGCTTCTAGCTTATCGGGCGTCCAAAGGTCATCAGCATCAATGAATGAAATATATTCACCACTCGCGCGTTGAATTCCTCGGTTGCGACTTGCCGCTAAACCGGCATTAGGATACGAGAATACTTTCAACCGAGGGTCTTGGATTTCGGCGATAATCTCCAATGTTGAGTCTTTGGAACCATCATTAATCACGATTAATTCAAAATCTTGAAATGTTTGATTAATAACCGACTCTAGGGTTTCTCGAATTGTTTTTGCCCCATTGTAAACGGGAACGATGACTGAAATTAATGGCATTTTTTATCTCCTCTCACGGATGACTTAGGTAACGGAGAGAATGACGATAACAGTTCCCGAACAGTCCCTTTAACTTGTGAGGGGTCTGTAATAAATCTACAATAGGGGATTTGATGAGTCCAAGTTTTGTAGAAGGATTCGTTCTTATAATAGGAATTCGGCAGGAGGATATTAGGAATTCCTAACAGAGTGCTGAGAATATGTCCGTGCAGACGATTGGTAATCACCAAACTACTCTGGAGGAATTGATACATCCCAGTATGCGTCAAACTCCATGAGAAACGATAGGTAAATGGAGCGTAAAGCGTGTTGAATCGCTCTGCATAGGGATGAGTATGCTCCCATTTGTACCTGAGTAACCACTCTTTAGGATTGGCAAATCCTCCTCGTTGCCATCCTTCCCGAAACAGTAGAATAGAACCGGGAACGAGCCAATACCACTCTTTGAGTTCCTCAAACCGCCCTCTTCCTCGATAAACCCAATCAGCAGTATTCACCCAGTCTTTGACAACTAAATTTGGGATTTCGAGTGCGTCTGGCAAAAATGGCTGATTCAACTCCACGTCTTCCCGACACAGATACAGAATGGGCTTTTTGGGATTGAAGTAGTAGGAGGGAAGTGGTACATCAACTAAGTGAAATGCCATATCCGGTGCTTTAATCACCTGGCAGTTGGAAAAATGCTGACAGGCTAACTCATAACTATAATTGTCACGCGTAAATAAGGTTAAATTGGGATGAGCATTAAAAATAGCCGCTGCTCTAGTTAAATTTTCGGGATTGGCAAAATAGATGCACTGCGGCATTATAATAATCGGGCGATCGCGATATTTAGAGATGATGTATTCTCGAAATTCTTGGTGATGACTCCATAAGTCACCTAAGTTTCCCCCTCCTTGTAAAATTATTGGCGCTTGACCGATGTGTTTCTCCAGGGATTCTTCAGAAAAGTTATTGATGGTCGCAACGTAATTAACGTTGGCTTTTACAACATCAGTGAGATAAAATAATGTAGCGATTCCGATTAAATGATCGCCCAAATTGAAGTAATCTGGATAATCCAGGAAAGCACATTGCTCGAAGCTTCCGATTTTTCCTAAGGCATTGTGGAGAAAAGCCTTGATTTTTTCTGGAGTTGAAGTATCTATTTGATGGGTTGGATCTGGTGGCATATGCTTCCCGGTAAAGAGAATTGGTATCGATGCACCCCAATCATTACCGACTGGTTCCGGTATGAAACTTGGTTCCTATAGTTCTTTTTAGAACATAAAAAGGACTCATCAAGCTACCCCAGAAAAATTCCAGTTCACACTCAGAAATGACATCTTTTTTACCCTTGACGCGATACGCGATCGCTTGCAGTATAACTCGGCGTAGATTACCCAGTAGAGTCCTGACAATCACAATCGGCTTTTGCCAAGGCTTAGCATTGATTAAGCGGAGTTGACACGTTGCTAAACCACAACCGCGAGAGATAGAGAGTAAATAAGCTCGTTCTAGTCGCCAATGAGGAATTTGATGATACGTGTGAAGCTCAGGATCATACCAAATTTCCCACCCGGCTTTGTGCATATGCAGCAATGGCTCATAATCATCCCCCTGCACCATCACACCTGGTAGTTTACCCGTGAGAATCGGGCGAGGGGGAACGCTTTCACACCACGCTTGTTGGCGAACCACGAGGGAAGCCGCAGGGGGCAACCTCAAGTTTTCGGGCTCAAAGCGATGGGGAGTTGGGCCGTGTTCCCGAATCGCGAGAAAAGCTTGGATGCGGGCAAAGTTTTCTGGCGGAGTCACTTCAAAATCACCGTGAATTTGCCCGCTAAATGCACCGGCTTTTGGATGGGTTTGGGCAAATAAGTAGGCCTGCTCCACCCAATCAGGAGCAGGCAGGTTATCATCATCTAAAAAACCGATGAGTTCGCCTTTCGCTTCCCGGACAGCCTGTTGTCGGGCAAACGCCGCCCCTTGCTCGGATTCAAAGCAATATCTCAGAGGGTAGGGATTCGACCAGTTCGCTTGATACTCCTGGATAACCTTGGCAGTGTTATCCCTGCTGTTGTTGTCAACGATAAGGATTTCCCAAGCGATGTGTTGGGTGTTGGTTTGTGCTTGCAGTCGCTCTAAAACCCTGGGTAATCGGCTTTCCCCGTTGTAGGTTGGGATAGCTACGGTGATGTGCATGCCTGGTTGGGGCATTGTTGGTAAAAGGATTGCCCCAATTCTAACAAGCCTATCCTGGTATCGAGAACCCCAGGCGCGATCGCAAAATTTTTCTAGAACTCAAATAGCCGGAAGGGCGAAGCATTTGGACAGAAAAATCACGGTTTGAGCGATAGATTGTCGCCCAAATGCTTCGCCCCTACCTCTGATTTTGATGAGTGAACCGGTGTTCTAGGAGATAGCTTGAGGTTCCGACGCCTTAAGCGCGGCTTTCGTATTGAAGGTGAGAGCATTCTCCACACAATCAATCACAATCGTGTCCCCTTCTACAAAAGCATTCTCCAAGATTTTAGTCGCGAGTGGGTTTTCCAATTCTCGTTGAATTGCTCGCTTGAGCGGACGCGCTCCGTACACCGGATCGTAACCGACATTGGCCACGTAGGTGAGAGCCTCGGCTGACATTTCTAGTTTGATTTTCTGGTCGGATAGCAGGCGCTCAACTCGCTTGAGTTGAATGCTGACAATTTGACGCAGTTCATCGCGGTTGAGGGTGTGGAAGATGATAATGTCGTCAACGCGATTGAGAAATTCTGGGCGGAAGTGATTGCGTAAGGCATGGGTTACACGTTTACGCATTTCTTCGTACTGAGAATCATCACCCGAAACGTTGAGAATATGCTCGCTACCAATATTGCTGGTCATCACAATAATCGTATTGCGGAAATCTACTGTTCTCCCTTGAGAATCGGTAATCCGCCCATCATCCAGCACTTGCAGCAAGATATTGAACACATCGGGATGCGCCTTTTCCACCTCATCGAGTAATACAACCGAGTAAGGACGCCGCCGAATCGCTTCCGACAGCTGTCCGCCCTCTTCGTACCCTACGTATCCCGGAGGTGCGCCAATCAACCGCGAAACGGCATGTTTCTCCATGTACTCCGACATATCGATTCGCACCATGGCGTCATCGCTGTCAAAGAGAAACTCCGCCAGCGCCCTTGCCAGTTCAGTTTTGCCAACCCCCGTTGGGCCCATGAATAAGAAGGAACCGATGGGGCGTCCGGGGTCTTTCATTCCTGCCCTGGCGCGACGAATGGCCGCCGCAACGGAGGATACGGCTTCAGTTTGACCGATGACGCGTTGATGTAAATGACCCTCTAACTGCAATAACTTTTGACGCTCTGACTCCAACAATCGATTAACTGGGATACCCGTCCACTTGGCAACGATTTCCGCAATGTCAGCTTCGGTGACTTGTTCGCGAGATAAGGCTTGTCCTTGAGATTGGATTTTCAGGAGCAGACCTTCTTTTTCTTCCAGAGCGCGTTGCAAGTTTTCTAACTTACCGTACTTGAGTTGAGCGGCCTTATTTAAGTCGTAATCGCGCTCGGCTTGATCGATTTGCAGTCTTATCTGTTCTTCTTCTTTTTTCAGATTGTTAATGTCTTCTCGCAGTTGTTTCTCTGCTGTCCACTGTCCGTCGAGTTCTTCGTGTTTCTCTTCGAGCGCTGTAATTTCTTGATCGATTCGATCGAGACGCTCGCGCGAGGAGCGGTAGGCACTGCTGACTGTAGTAGAAAGACCATTCTCTTGATTTTCAGCTTCTATGGACAGCTTTTCCATCTTGAGCTGCATCAGCCGTCGATCGATCGCTTCCAATTCGGCGGGTTTTGAGGTAATCTCCATCTTAAGCTTGGCCGCTGCTTCGTCTACCAAGTCGATGGCTTTATCCGGTAAAAAGCGATCGGTAATATAACGGTCAGAAAGCGTCGCAGCGGCAACCAGTGCCGAGTCAGTAATTTTGACGTTGTGGTGAACCTCGTAGCGTTCCTTGAGTCCGCGCAAAATCGAAATCGTGTTTTCGACCGTCGGCTGATTCACTAATATCTGTTGAAAGCGACGCTCTAGGGCCGCATCTTTTTCAATATGCTTGCGGTACTCATCTAACGTACTGGCTCCAATACAGCGCAATTCTCCTCTCGCTAGCATCGGTTTGAGCAAGTTACTCGCATCCATCGCGCCTTGCGTCGCCCCGGCACCGACGACGGTATGTAACTCATCAATGAACAGGACAATCTGACCTTCCGAGTGAGTCACTTCCCGCAGCACAGCGCGCAATCGGTCTTCAAATTCTCCCCGATACTTAGCCCCGGCAATCAGGCTACCCATATCTAAGGAAATCAACTGGCGACCTTTTAACGATTCGGGAACGTCACCATGCACGATGCGCTGAGCGAGTCCTTCGGCAATTGCCGTTTTCCCCACTCCTGGCTCTCCAATTAGGACTGGGTTATTCTTGGAGCGGCGAGATAGTACCTGAATGACTCGACGAATTTCTTCATCCCGCCCAATCACTGGGTCGAGTTTTCCAGCTTTCGCCTGTTCGGTTAAATCTCGTCCGTACTTCTCTAAGGCGTTGTAACGATTTTCCGGATTTTGGTCGGTAACTTTTTGACTGCCCCGGACGGCTTTAATCGCGGCTTCTAGCTTCGGGGTGTCTAAATTATGGGTTTTGAGCAAGCGCCGCCCCACTCGGTCATCTTCGACTAAGGCTAGCAGCAAATGCTCGACTGCGATATATTTATCCTGGAACGTGGTTCTGAATTCCTCAGCCTTGTCCAGCATGATATCCAGTCCGCGACCCAAGTAGAGTTGGTCAACGGTGCTAACTTTGGGTTGACGATTGGCGAAGGCTTCCAGTTGCTGCTTAAACCGAGGAATGTCAACGGTAACCTTCGTGAGAACTAAATTCGCCAGCCCCTCTTGTTCCAGCAGGGCAACCGCGACATGTTCTACCTCTAGAGTTTGATTTTTAAATTGTTTGGCAACGTCTTGAGATTGAGCGATCGCTTTCCAAGCTGTTTCAGTAAACTTATTCGGGTCAGTGGGCTGCATTTCCTATAATGAATTCCAATTAAAAAGTATCGTCCCAGTCGCAGTATAACAATCTCCTCTGCCCAACACTGTATCAGTTGACAGGAAAATGTGAATGGGTCGTGAGAGGGAGCTATCTCTTGTTTGGAACTGCTCCAATCACACAGAGCACCCAGTAGGGACATGAGGTGTTCAGTGTCTGACTGAGGATACCATCACCCAAATCAAATCGGACATGTCGCCAAAACCCTCTGCATCATGTCGCTAATCTCATTAGCGGCGGGTTTAACTCCCACCTTTCGCCCGAACCTCTGCATTCATCTTGGATTCTGTTTACTCTGCTCTACCTTTTTTCAAGTTCTGCACGTCCTCAAGACTTAAACCTGTCTTTTGGCTAATCGTTTCTTCATCCAGTACATCGAGAAGTTGCTTGGCGATTTCGAGCTTTGCTTCTCTCATGCCTTCTTCCCGTCCTACTTGCAGACCTTGCTCCCTACCTTGTCGTATTGCTCGTTTAATAGCATTGCGTTGGTCATGAATATAAATCTCTCGTTTTTCTAAATCTTCTAATTCTTCTCGACTTAGATTCGCTTGATTGGCAATTTCAAAAGCTTTCTTAATTTCTGGAATTACTCCCATTGTCTCCGGTACAGCATCCAAGCTTCTCGCGCTCTTGATAAAATAGATCCACTTATCAGTAATAGTTTCTAGTTCCTCCAATTCCTTACTAAATTTAGGTAGCTCCACGAAGACTAACTCAATGTCATGAATTAAATAATCCACTAGATATTCTTTTTCTTTCAAGGCGAAGCGGGAAATAATCTTATCTAAACTAGGGAAAATCTCAAAGTCCGTAATCGTTAAAGCAATCACAGGATTCAATAACGTATAGTCTTCCCCTTGATCGAGTTGAATCGAATAAGCCTTTGCTGCATTATATAAAATTCGCTTTTCAAATCCCTCTACATTCAACACTTGCATCTCGATAATTACGGTTTTCTTTCCCTCAAGTCTAGCTTTGACATCTAAATACGTGTCTTTGACGCCACGTATTTTGGGAGCTAAATAGGGATTTATAATTTCTAAATCTTCAATCGTCGGATTGCCATTGTAGAGAATAGCGTTTAAAAAACTAATAAGAATATCCTTGCTTTGTTCGGAGCCAAATATTTTTTTAAAGGCAAAATCTGTTTTAGGATTAATAAAAATCATGGGTATCCCTCAAAACGAATAGAGGATTCAATTGAATAAAACTAGATTAGTCCAAGCAGTTCTTCTGGGAGGTGATGGATGACTCGCTCAAAAGCAGCCGTGTTATTCCGTCCCCGTGATAACACCAAAGCACCTTGGATTTTCAAAACTGCTTCTTCTTCTTTGGACATCTACAAACCTCATTAATGCTCATTGACATTGTACCGAACGGTCTATACACTATTTTTTATACCGGACGTTCGGTACAACCAGAGGAAGGGATAAACCAATGATCGAGCTGTATGATTTCGAGCGATCGGGAAATTGCTACAAAGTCAGACTAATGCTGTCGTTACTGGGGTTAGAGCATGAGTTGGTTCCCGTTGCCCTAGAACGCGGCGAACACAAATCGGCAGAGTTTCTCAAACTCAACCCACTGGGACAAGTTCCCGTACTCAGGGATGGTGATACGGTTATCCGGGATGCTCAGGCAATTTTGGTGTATCTGGCACGGCGCTATGGTGGCGAACAGTGGTTGCCTACAGATGCGGAGGGCATGAGTAAGGTGGTACAGTGGCTGTCCACAACAGCGAATGAAATTCAACACGGCCCTGCTGCCGCCCGGTTGCATTTTCGCTTCAACGCACCCATCAATTTAGAACAGGCTCAGAACAAAGCTCATCAAATCCTCCAGATTCTGGACAACCAGTTACAAGAGCGAAACTGGCTAGAATGCGATCGCGCAACGATTGCTGATGTGGCTTGTTTTCCCTATATCGCGCTAGCACCGGAAGGAAAGATTTCGTTGGAATCTTATCCTCGTGTGATGAGTTGGATCGAGCGAATTCAGCAACTCCCAGGTTACATTGCCATGCCTGGGTTGCAAGAATTTCAGTCTGTTTCACCTTGAGTACGCAAAAACTGGTCACTGGTCACTGATAACTGATAA
Source organism: Allocoleopsis sp. (assembly GCA_036703375.1). Lineage (GTDB taxonomy): Bacteria > Cyanobacteriota > Cyanobacteriia > Cyanobacteriales > Coleofasciculaceae > DATNPC01. The sequence continues at coordinate 296 of DATNPC010000549.1, read as the reverse complement.
CTGGTAACTGGTAACTGGTAACTGAAGATGACTTATCATGCCGGAGAACTGGCAGTTCAAGCTCGTGCGGGTGTTCGACAAGATGCTCAGCACTTGACTAAGATGATTGGCTCAACGATGAAGCTAGCTGCACCCCAAGCTAACGCTGAACGAGAGCTAACGTCCTTAGGGGGAATGGCACTGACTTAAGGCGAAAGTTTCAGGTGTATGAGAAAAACCCGGACTTGGGGGTTTCCCCCAAACCCCCATTGGGGGACATGCGTCTCCCCCAAACCCCCCGCGCAAGGGTTGATTAA
>DATNPC010000548.1:0-8285 GCA_036703375.1 Allocoleopsis sp. | reverse complement strand
CTCAGAGCGCAAGAGATAATCTAAAAGCGTTGGGCGTGACCGTGAAGTATCAAAAATTTGACATGGGACACATCGTCATTCCAGCAGTTTTGGCTCTCATGCGAAGTTTTATTGTAGACCTTATGGCGGATGCGGCTAGCGAAGTGAGACACTAGCCGAGAACGATTAACCCTTAATTCGGCTACTCGCTATCATCTGATTGCGTTTGGAGTCACCCAGGAGTCTGGAGACTTCCGATATATCCGTGCTGATTGTTCGAGTCGGAACCGTGGGTGGATTACCCCAATGTTGTGATAGCTGTTCTACCAACTGGTCTTGCTGGTTCCGGAAGCCCCAGATATCGTTACCTCGGTTCATGATCACGAACCAAACCCTACCCTGATTGCGAGTGGGTAACACACCGGCAAGAGCGCTCACATCCCGTAGCGTTCCCGTTTTCATCGCAATTCCTACTGGCAGTTTCCGCCCATAGGTTGTTCCTTGCTTGTCGCGTCCAACTAGTGGGAAGACATCAGAAATATCTAGGTTGTGACCTTGTAAATAGCGATCGACTCCCATCAGTAGCGCACAAACTGCACGGGCTGACATCCGATTTTCTACACCTAAACCAGAGCCGTTGACCAGTTGCAGTTCGTCGGGGGAGATGCCAGCACTTTGTGCTGCCAATTGCGTTCTCACCTGCGGACCGCCGAGGGCTTTGGTCAGCATTTCTGCCATGTGATTGTTACTGTGGATATTCATCTCTCTGATAATGAGATCGAGAGGCAGCGACTGGTGGCGCAGTAACAATAATTTTTTCGGCTGGGGCAAGGCGGAGACTTTAATCCCACCAGCGATCGCGATTTGGGGTTTCGGCGTTTTTGGGGGCATCAGACTGTAGCGATAGACGAATCCCCGCGACCACTTTTGGGAATTAAAAGCTTCCTGTAGCAATCGAGCGGAAACTACCGGATTCTCCTCATAATTAACGTAGAAATCCCCGTTAACGATTAAATTTCCCGTAACCTGGCGGATTCCCATTTGATTGAGGCTATTTCCTAAAGCGATCGCTTCCTCCCAAACGAACAATGGGTCACTACCACCCGTAATGACTAAGTCTCCCTGCAACACACCATTTTTAATGGGTCCCGTTGCACTGACGAGCGTTTCAAACCGATGAGATGGTCCCCATTTCTCCAAGGATGCTAAGGTTGTGGCAATTTTTGTTAACGAGGCGGCTGGTAGAGGAACTTTGCCTTGATTGTCGGCAAGGACAGTGAGTCCTGATTGAATCCATACTCCCTGATTCGCTTCTCCCGCTCCTTTAGTGCCCCAGTTTTTCACATATTGGCGTATAATCGCCTCAACAGCCGGATCGGGCTGAGACAGCGTCGAAAACAAAGGCATATTTTGCCATGCGAGTAGCTGAACTGTCTTCGCCGTCGTTGGTTGCATTTCCAAGACCTTTACCAGTAGAGCCGCAAGTCCAGTGGCCAGTAATCCAGCCGTTAATCGATTTAGCATTCCGATCCCTTCTCTACGGTGCTTCATTTTAAAGACTCGATGACAATCCTGAAAAGTGTTCTTCACGCAGTTTCATGGGGGGTCAGGTAGATCGCATGAGGTTTCATGTTGTGCAAGGGGCTTCTGGTAGAATTTTTAAGGTTTCTATACACTTTGAGCAATGGCATCGAATCGCGCACGGATCGCAGTTGACGCTATGGGAGGGGATCATGCTCCCGCCGAAATCGTTGCTGGAGCTATTAGAGCAAAGGCGGAGCTAGACGTCGAGGTTTTGTTGGTAGGCGATCCTCAAGCGATTGAATCTTCCCTCAAGCAACACACCAGTTTATCCGATATTGAAATTATTCCCGCTGACGGTGTTGTGGAAATGCATGAGGAGCCGTTGGTGAGCTTGAGGCGCAAACCGAAGGCTTCGATCAATGTAGCAATGGATTTAGTCAAACAACAGCGTGCGGATGCCGTAGTGTCAGCCGGTCACTCTGGAGCAGCTATGGCAGCGGCGTTACTCCGCTTAGGTCGTTTGAAAGGAATCGATCGCCCAGCAATTGGTGCGGTGTTTCCGACGATGATAGCCGGAAAGCCAGTGCTGGTTTTAGATGTAGGGGCGAATGTGGATTGTCGCCCAAAATATCTGGAACAGTTCGCCGTGATGGGTTCGATCTACAGTCAGTACGTGCTAGGCATGGACGCTCCCAAAGTCGGGCTACTCAATATTGGGGAAGAATCCACGAAGGGGAATGATGCAGCCGTCCGCGCCCATCAGCTGCTGCAAGAAAACCCAAGAATTACGTTTATTGGGAATGCTGAAGGTAGAGATGTCCTCTCCGGTCAGTTTGATGTCATCGTCTGCGACGGGTTTGTGGGTAATGTCCTACTCAAGTTTGCCGAAGCCGTGGGCGAGATCATGCTCCAAATCCTGCGAGAAGAACTTCCTCAAGGCCTATCCGGTCTATTGGGGACAGCACTCCTGAAACCTAACCTGAAGCGGATTAAGCAGCGCGTCGATCATGCCGAACATGGTGGAGGACTGCTCCTAGGTGTCGCAGGAATTTGTATCATTAGTCACGGTAGCTCTCAGGCTCCGTCGATTTTTAATGCGATTCGCCTAGCGAAAGACGCGATCGATAACCAAGTTCTAGAGCGAATTCAAGCGAAGGATTTCCCAAGCGATCGCGAATCAACCGCTAGCAGTCAGAAAATTGAGGAGTAAGGTCTGAGGAGTCGGAAAAGGATGAATTAGGAATTATGGAAGGATGAACGTTGGCAGGAAATTGACCTCTGACCAACGGTTAGCCAAGCGTCACACGATCCAGTGTGACAGGAAGTCAAAAAAACTCACTCATTTCATAATTCAAAATTCAGAATTGAGTTGATGGGTTAACGGTTTACCCTCGACGACTCACCTTAGAGCTTCTGAATGTTCCAGCGAGCGATGGAGAAGAGCTTTGAATCAGTTAGGGGCAGGCATTGCCATTACCGGGAGCGGTTCTGCGACACCAGAGGTTACACTCGACAACGAGCGGCTGAGCCAAGTCGTTGAGACATCGGATGAGTGGATTACGTCACGCACGGGTATTCGCGAACGGCGTCTGGCGGATGTACCAGATAGTTTAAGCGCGATTGCCACTCAGGCCGCTCAAAAAGCGATCGCGATGGCGGGAATTGCGCCAACAGACTTGGATTTAATTCTTCTCGCCACGTCCACGCCAGATGACTTATTTGGCACAGCCTGTAAAATTCAGTCGGCACTAGGCGCACCCCAAGCCGTTGCGTTTGATATGACAGCGGCTTGCTCTGGGTTCGTGTTTGGTCTAGTAACCGCCGCTCAATTTATCCGCACTGGCACTTACAAAAATGTCCTGCTGATTGGTGCTGATATTCTTTCGCGTTGGGTCGATTGGTCAGATCGACGGACTTGCGTACTGTTTGGCGATGGGGCGGGCGCTGTCGTGTTGCAGGCAAACGAAAGCGATCGCTTTTTGGGATTTGAGCTGCGTAGCGATGGCACTCTCAATAAATCTCTCCAACTCGCCTATGACTCACAACCGAGAGAACTGGTTGGTGGCATTACGGTTAATCAAGGCACGTATCAGCCCATTACGATGAACGGCAAGGAAATTTATCGCTTTGCCGTACAAAAGGTACCGGAAGTCATTGAAAAAGCTCTATTTCGGTCAAATCTTACCACCAACCAGATCGATTGGTTGGTCTTGCACCAGGCTAACCAGCGCATTCTCGATGCCGTTGCCGAACGCCTCAAGCTTCCATCCCAAAAAGTCCTGAGCAATCTCGCTCGTTACGGTAATACCTCAGCTGCTTCTATTCCTCTAGCCTTGGATGAAGCTGTGCGGTAGGGCAAGATTCAATCCGGTGATGTGATTGTGATGTCTGGCTTCGGTGCTGGATTGACTTGGGGGGCGGCGATTTTTCAATGGGGTCGGTAAAAAGTACCCCGAGCTTGTAGCCTTAACCTTGTAGGGTAGGGGCGCAAAGCCTTGAACTCAATTGTCGAAAAGATACGACATCTTTGAGCATCTAAGATAACCCCTAGCAGAACTGCTAGGGGTTGTTGCATTGACAACAAAGGTAGAAAAATGATTATCCCTTTGCCCTTTGCCGTCTGCCTTATTTTCAGACTAGATAGCCTGAATCCACTCTTTCACTTCGTACTCCGTCCAGATCCCATTTTGCCAGTAGGGGTCTGCTTCAACGAGTTGACGCACAGTGGCTTCGTCTTCAGCTTCATAGATACCAAAGACTTTTGTCAGGTCTTGAGTTGGACCGATGGTAATTAAAACACCTTGTTCTTTTTGAGCAGCAAGACCATCCAGATGGGCTTGCCGGTGAGGAGCGCGCTTTTCTAAAACATCCTCACAGTAGCTGCCCCACATCACATATTTAGGCATAGTTTTTTACAGGTTATTCGTTGTTGGTTATCAGTTATTCGTGCTGAACAAATGCCCAACAACAAACAACTAATAACCGATCGCAATGAGTTAACTTCTTAGACTGACACCGAATTTTTCCACGAGGGCTTCTCGCACGTTTTGATGAGCTGACTCGACTTCTCCATCGGTGAGAGTGCGATCGCTAGCTCGATAGATTAGCCTAAAGGCTAAGCTGCGCTGTCCCTGTGGCACCGATTCCCCGCGATACTCATCGAAGACTTGCACCGACTCCAATAACGTCCCAGCAGCTTGCTGAGTTACTCGTTGAATTTCCGAGACCGAAACCTTCACAGGGGCGAAGAAGGCGATATCCCGGTCAGATGCTGGATAGGTGGAATACGATTGGAACCGGGGAACTAGGCGTTCGTCTTGAGCCATGGCATCCAGCAGAACGTCCAAGTCGAGTTCAAAAGCATAGACGGCATCTGGCAAACCCCGTTCGGCACGCAGCTGAGGATGTAATTGCCCAAATGTACCTAAACTTTCTCCCTGAAACCACAAGGATGCCGTGCGTCCTGGGTGAAAGCGAGCATCTTGCCGATTGGGCTGGTACTCGATACTGAGACCTAAGCGCTGAAACACGCTTTCTAGCAAGCCTTTGGCTTCGTACCAAGTCATCGGTGAAGGACGCCCCCCCCTTACCCAACTGCCTTGAGTGGGGTCGCCGCCTAAAATCCCAGCAACCGCATCAGCTTCTTCCAACCCTTCTTCTTCTCGCCAGAACACTCGACCAATTTCAAAGCCGTTGAGGACGCCGTTGCCTTGTTCCAGATTGTATTGACAAGCATCGATCAGTCCAGAGAGGATATCGGTGCGTAGTGCCGAGTATTCAGCGAACAGGGGATTGGCGAGGTGAACTTGTTGCTTGTCCTCTTGCTTCACGAGGGAGTACTGAACTAATTCTGTCAGTCCTGCTGCCCGGAACGCCTCTCGTAGCTGTCGCGTTAGCTGCTCTTCGATGGAAAGATAACCAGGTGCAGCTTGTTCGGGTAAATCATCGCAGAAATGGTCATACCCATAGAGGCGGGCAATTTCCTCAATCAAGTCAATTTCGCGCTCTAAGTCCCGATAGCGGTAAGGAGGTACTGTTACCGTCCACTGAATTTCCGCCTGCGACTCGCCACGCTTGAGTTGGCATCCTAAAGCCGTCAGGATGCGTTCTACATCTTCGGGCAGGATTTCGCCGGTTTCTTCTTCTAAATCCACCGGTCCTAAAATCTGATTGATGCGATCGAGACGCAGTTCGATCGATCGCGCCCAACTTGCGGGATCGGGCCGTGTATCGGCAATCGCTTGTGAGGTGGCGGTTCCGTCTGCTAATTCTGTAATTAACGCGATCGCTCTGGCACAGGCAACGCTCAATTCGGCTTGATTCACACCGCGTTCGTAACGGGTAGATGCCTCTGTCCGCAAGCCTTGAGTGCGAGCCGAACGGCGAATCGCCACGGATTCAAAGAGTGCGGCTTCCAGTACTAAATTCTGAGTGCCGTCGTGAACTTCTGTTTCTTCACCGCCCATCACCCCAGCTAAAGCAACGGGCTTATCGTTGGCGGTAATTAACAGGGTTTGGGGTTGAAGGGTTCGGGTTTGACCATCTAGGGTTTTGAGAGACTCCCCACTATTGGCGAAGCGCACGCCAATCGTCAGAGCTTCGCTACCCGTAACGGCTTGAAGTCGATCGCGATCGAAGGCATGAAGCGGTTGACCCCATTCCAGCAAAATATAGTTGGTAACATCCACTACATTATTAATCGGTCGGACTCCAGCCGCTTGTAAACGCCGCTGCAACCAATCCGGAGAAGGCCCAATCTTAACTCCGTCAATTGCCGTGCCGATGTAGGCAGGACACCTTTGAGCTTCAGATATCTTGACAGCCAAGTTCCCCGAACCCGATGGAATAGACAGTTGTGGTGCTGCTGGCAGGCGCAGGGAGGCTCCTGTCAGTGCCGCTACTTCTCTTGCCACCCCTACCATGCTCAGGGCATCTGCTCGGTTTGCTGTAGCCGTCAGATCGAGAATCACATCCTCCAAGTCGAGGATGGGACGAACATCGCTGCCGAGTGGCAGATTCTCTTCCTCAAAAATGTGAATGCCATCCGATTCCTTTTCTACGCCGAGTTCTGCCAGGGAACAAATCATTCCCTCAGAACGCACGCCGCGCAGTTTGGAGGCACGAATTTTTAAATCCTTGACTGGCAGGTAAGTTCCAGCGGTTGCCACCGGAACGCATATCCCTGCTCGGACGTTAGCCGCGCCACAGACGATAGTTAATGGCTCGCTGCCTGCTCCAATATCAACTTGACAGACTCTGAGCTTATCTGCATTCGGGTGAGGCTGCACGTCCAGGACTTTTCCGACAACGACCCCATTGGCTAACAACCGCCGATCTTCGATATCCTCTACCTCAAATCCAGCCATTGTCAGAGTTTCAGCTAGCTCTTCTGGAGCCATTGTCACGTCAACCAGTTCTCGCAGCCAATTTAAAGAGATGCGCATTGACTCCTAGCTTTTACCTACTTTAGTCTGATTATTGTAACGCCCCTTAGTCAGAGGAGTTCCTACCGAGTTGTTAGACACCAATTTACAAAATCAAATCTTAGGGGCAAGCTTTTACACACTCGCTCAGGTTTGTCAATATATAATTCAGAATGGAGCTAACTTCATCAACTCTTTACAAGAATTCGAGTGAATTTAGCTTGCTATCGCCCCGTCAGCTACCAGGGAGAGATGAAAAGTAAGATATCCTGGTCTTAAATCCGATATCTTCCAAGGCTTGCCAAAACGAGGGTGCATTCGGCGGTGCGTGCCCAACCAGAGCCAGTGTATTAAGCCGGGTGCTTCGATCGAAAGCTTTAGTCCCAGACGGACGACGCCCCATTGGTGACGCTGAATGAGCTACTGCCCAAATCCTGCCTGTCCTCAGCCCAAAAATCCCGATCACGTCGATATTTGCCAGACGTGTGGTTCAAAAATGCTGTTACGCGATCGCTATCGAGTTCTCAGAGCCCTCGGTCAAGGCGGGTTTGGTGCTACATTTTTAGCCCAAGATGAATCCTTGCCTGGAGACCCTTCTTGTGTCATCAAACAACTCCGGCCGGCGGCGGCGGGAGCCCACATTATGCCGATGGCGCGAGAGTTGTTTGAGCGAGAAGCAACCACACTGGGCAAGATTGGTAATCATCCCCAAGTGCCACGACTATTAGATTTCTTTGAAGAAAACCAGCAGTTTTATTTAGTTCAGGAGTACATTAGCGGCTCGACTCTACAGCAAGAAGTCAAACGCTCTGGACCGTTGAGCGAAGCCGGAGTCAAGCAATTTTTGAGTGAAATTCTACCACTGCTGCAATATATCCACAGCAATCAGGTCATTCATCGAGATATAAAACCCGCTAACTTAATTCGCCGCGAACAAGACCGCAAACTCGTGCTAATTGACTTCGGTGCTGTCAAAACTCAGGTCAAACCCCCTTCTGCCCTGAATAGCTCCGATCAAACCGCATTGACTAATTTCGCGATCGGTACTCCAGGCTATGCACCTCCCGAACAAATGGCATTACGGCCGGTTTATGCCAGTGATATCTATGCCTTGGGTGTGACTTGCATTTATTTATTGACGGGTAAGTCACCCAAAGACCTAGACTACAATCCCTCCACGGGAGAAATGGTCTGGCAAAAATACGTTCAAGTTACCAAGCCTTTTGCGGATGTCTTGAAGAAAATGCTGGAAGCTTCGGTTCGCCATCGCTACCAGTCTGCTACAGACATCTTGAGAGCGCTTGACCTAGAGCCTTATCTCGATAGTTTAGCCCAGGGCTTAGCCACTCAACCCAACCC
>DATNPC010000547.1:0-8249 GCA_036703375.1 Allocoleopsis sp. | reverse complement strand
AACTCCATTTACTCGCAGTTCGGAGTCTACGACTGCCATTGGGTCAGTTCCCATTTTGCAAGTGCCGACTGGGTGGTAAGTCGTATCACAATTTTGTCGAATGTAAGCTTTGATGTCTTCATCACTTGTCACGTTGGCACTAGGAGCTACTTCTTCACCCAAGAACTCATTAAATGCTCCTGAATGAGCAAGCGCTCGCGAAATCTTAATCCCTTCTCCTAGCACTTGCAAGTCTTCCTCACTCTGAAGATAGTTCATCCGAATTCTCGGTGAGTCGTTGGGGGAAGAAGAACGCAAACTAACACTACCGCGACTTTGGGGATGCACCAGGCATGGCACAATCGAGAATCCCGAATCCGGGCGGGCAAACTCAGGTTGCACCCATAAGAGCGGACCAACGTGAAACTGTAAATTTGGCGCAGCGTCTAATTTCTTCTCAGTATGTAGAAACAACCCAGCTTCCGCGATGTTACTGGTTGGTGCAGGTTGCACATCTTGAGTGGCAAGGTAGGCGACACTAACAGAGAGGTGGTCTTGCAAATTTTGACCGACACCGGGCAAATCAACGACTACGGGAATTCCTAATGCACGTAAATCTTGTGCGTTGCCGATTCCCGAAAGCATGAGCAATTTCGGTGAATCAAACGCCCCAGCAGAAAGAATTACTTCCTGATTCACAAACGCTTGATGCAGCGTCCCATTGTGCAGATATTCCACCCCAACCGTGCGTGTCCCCTCAAACAATAAACGAGTGACTAATGCGTTGGTAGTAGCCGTTAAATTGGGGCGTTGTAAAATTGGATGCAGGAAGGCCACCGCTGTACTTTGCCGTCTGCCTTCTTTGAACGTAAGCTGATAAAGTCCTGCGCCCTCCTGAGTTGCTCCATTGAAGTCAAAATTGCGATCGTAGCCCGTTGCTACAGCGGCTTCCACAAAGCGTTGCGATACTACACTAGGAGCAACTGCATCCGCCACATGCAACAGTCCATCAGCACCATGGAATTGAGATGCACCATGCTGCTGGTTTTCAGATTTCTTGAAGTAGGGCAACACATCTTGGTAACTCCAACCCGAATTGCCTAATTCCTGCCACTGGTCAAAATCGTGACGGTTACCTCGGATGTAGATCATTGCATTGATCGAACTGGTACCACCTAAAACTTTTCCGCGCGGACAGTAGATTTTGCGATGATTTAAGTGCGGTTCTTCTTCTGTGAAATAAGCCCAGTCCACCTCAGTACCCCATAGCTTCATCCAGCCTGTAGGAATGTGCAGTTCTGGTTTTGTATCGGGACTACCAGCTTCGAGCAGCAACACGGTAGTTTTATCCTCTTCCGTGAGGCGGTTGGCGACAACACAGCCTGCCGAGCCTGCACCAATCACCACATAATCGTATTGAGTCATAACGCTCTCAAAAGATGGCTTTTCAATTAGGTTACCAGCGATCGCATAGCGTTAAGACAGCCAGGGAAGATGAGGCACTCCCGATGCGATTTCAATGAGATTAGCTGATTAGTTAACCGATCGCTCCGAGTTGGACAAAGAGGGAGGTTTGGGCAGATGAGGCCAAATGCGATCGCAATAAAACAGCGTCCCCGATGCCACACATACAGGAATTGTCAGAAGATTCAACAAGGGAATACTCACCAACGCTAAACAAACAAGACTGAAACTAGCACTAGCCGGTAAGCTTTTAAACACAATGCGTAGCTTGTCGCGAAAAGGCAGGCGTCGGCGTTCTAAGGGAGCATCGAGAAAGTCGAGGCAGACTAGCGTCGCTGTCAGCATAATGCCGCCAATCGTAGCAGCGATCGTGCCAATTCCTGGCACGAAGTTTAGCAGGAGTAAGGGTATCCCTAGTCCTACTATCAGCACCAGTTTTTTCAATTCATACAACAGTGCTCTGCCAATCTCGCGAGCCATATTAACTTTTACGACATACAGTTGACCCGTGCGTAGTTCTTCCAATTGCTCTGAGAGTTGACCGTACCACGGCGCACCCAGTAACACGCCGAATTGTACCAACAAAAAACCAATAATCAGCAGTAGGCCAACTACCAATAGGGCATCAACCAAGAAGCTAATGCCAACGAGAAAGTACTTGACGAAGCCTAGCCAGGTTGGTAGTTGAGCAATTAACGTGTCTAACCAACTCGACAGATGAACTGATACACCTTCAACACTCTCCAAACCAAAAAAGAGCAACCCAGCATACAGGAAAATGCCAACGACAAAATTGACCAGGATTGGTATAGCCACATAACTCAACAAGCGAGGCGTGCGTCTGAAAACCGCTAGCGATCGCAAAGGGTAGGTTGCCCCTGCCAGTAATCCAAATCCACCAAGTACTTTCAACATATGGGCTGTGTATGTGACTGATTTCTCTTACCCTATGATGAAGTACCTCATTAGTAGAAGCGTTGGGTCTGCCTTAACCAGATGATGCCTGTACTGATGTGCCAGAGGTTACAGGTTGTCGAGTTTCAATGCTCAAATCAACATCGGCTGGCGTGAAGTAGAGTTGAGCAGTCCCTGTGCTAAGAGCAGTAATTGCATCCTGTTTACGCAGCGTATTGAAAATAAGGATTTTGTCGGCTGTAGAAGTCTGCTCGCCCAACCCGTCAAGAAATGCCCTGACTCGAATTGCCTCTGCCTCACCTTGGCTAGTTGCTTCAGTTTTGGCATGTTCGCGCCGCAGTTCTAAAAGCTGACCTTTAAGTTGTTCTGCTTCAAATTCCCCCTGAATTTGTCTCAGTTGAACTTCGTTACTGCTTTCTTGTTTCTGAAGTTGATTTAAACGATTGGTGGTTTCTTGGATAATTTCCATCAGAATCCGTTGAGTTTCTGGATCTTTGCAGGAGATAGAACGCACTTCGACGGAGTGAATCTGGACGCCTCTGTCTACATAAAAGCGATCGTTCGAGCTGAGTACTGCCTCCCGCACCAAATCGTTAAAACTTGATAGAAATCGCTCTAGAGTGGACTGAGAAACAGATTGAATGATGCTGCTACGGGCGTGAGAACAAACATCTCCGGTTGCATCATCAGTTGAGCGAATCATGGACTCAATATTGATAATCTGCCAGAACAACGTAATGGCAATGACTAATTCTACATTGTCCTGCGTCCGTACATCAAATTCATAGGACATGAACTTGGGGCGAGAGTCAAGATGACTAAATTTCAGGTCACGTTTATCCTTATGCACGCCCCTCGACCAGCAGAACTCAACGAGTTGAGAGTAGGGTTCTAAAAAGAAAGCTCGTTCTGTATCCGTACCCCGTCGGATTTGATACTGCCCTACTCGGTTTTTAATCACAACCGCTTCGTGGTCTTCCAACAGAATTCGTTTCCGTAATTCCACAATTTCCTGATTGGCGGCGGGAAAGAAAACTTGGGGTTCAGTGACGAGCCGCAATTGACCCGATTCAATATCTCGTACTAGTGCAGCGGTATGTTCGTCGATATTGACACCTTCGCGAATTTGAGCTAACAATTCTTCATTAGGATTAATGTAAAAGCTACCTTCACCTCTAACAACTCGGATTTCACCTGTACTTTTATCAATCAGTTTGACGTACTGATTTTGCTTGAGTAGGATTCGTTTCCGTAATTCCACAATTTCTTGGTTAGCAGTAGGAAAGAAAACCTGAGGTTCAGCGATCAGCTGCAATCGACCCGACTCAATATCCCGTACCACCACCCCTATCTCTTCGTCAATGTTAATTCCTTCTTCTATTTTCCCCAGTATCTCTTCGGTGGGACTTAAATAGATGCTGGTTTCCCCCCTAACCATGCGAATTATACCAGTACGCTGATCGATTAGTTTTACGTACTGGTTCCGCTTCAAGGGAATAGCTGAAAGCGACTTTACAACTTCCTCGTTAGCCTCCAGAAAATATAGCCTCGGTCCCATTTCATTGTGCAGTTCACCTGTGAGGAGATTGCGAATGCGGATATAGTCTGTAGGACCAAGAATTAGTGCCTTACGCAGCGTTACCTTCATTAAAGGTTTTGTATAGAATACCCTCGGACCATTAACGGTAAATTTTTGAGTCAAATCTTCGACAAGAAGCTGTTCATTTTCTTTGAGAAAATAAATTCCGGGTAGTAGCATAAATTTTTAGGAAATTACTAGGTCGAATGAATCAGGAAAATGCCTGAGTACCCTAAAAATGGATCAAAATTTTTGAAATGTCTTTAAGTGTCGTCACCAGTACCCATGTTTCTGGTCATAGGAAGTAGATGATCTGGATCGTTGGCAAAACTTAATATTTAGCCCATTCATCTTCAGTATTATTCGGCTCAAGAGCTTTGTGCGTGATTCCATCTGAGCTTTAATTTCCTTCATCTTATAGATTGCATGACTTTCGTCATATCAGTGTTCGTGACTTTCGCCTCATGTCTCTACCTAAACTCATGGTTTATGATGCGATCGCCAGGTGCAAATGAGTTGTGAGTCACTAGATACAAGGGATACCAATTATGAAGAAATACAACTTAGGTTTGCTCGTTTTAGCAAGTTTTGGTTGCAGCCTTGCCCTGAGCCAAGTCTCTTTGGCTAAAACAGTTACCATTACTGGTGACAATGGTCGTTCTGTCACCACTCAACAGAACGTAACTCGTGACGGCAATACCATCGATATTAATCGCACCACCACCTTACCGAATGGTCAAACGGTTAATAATTCGGATAGCTTCACGAGAAATGGCAATAATGGCTATACCGAAACCGTGAGTCATACCAATCATCAGGGTGAAACCAAAACCTATGAACTCACCAATCAGCACAGCTACAGTGATGGTACGTTCCAAAACAGCTACACGTTAACAGGGCCGAACGGAAAACAGCGTTCCATCAGTAACACTGTTTCGTGCGATCGCGGTCAGTGTACTCGCCAAGAGCAGTATGCTTATCCCAACGGTCAAACTCGTACTGTGGATTATACTAGCCAGCGTGTAGGTCGTCGTGGCTGGACTGGTACAGAGACGATTACCGGCCGAAACGGACGCCAGCATACATTCAACTTCGTCAGATTCCGCTAAGCGAGTACCTTCACGGATTCGAGAACTCGCTAGAAGACAGACACCTACGAACGCCAGTACAGGAACGAAGGCATGAAAATCCTTATTCCTTCTGCCCTTTACCGTCTGCCTTCTGCCTTTTGATATAACTACCGGATACCGAGTCATTGATTGTCTACTTCCGCTACCTCTCCGCCTTCAATTAAAAAACTTGGCGCGACTCCAAGTGTGCTTCTATTTCCTTGCGAGTTCGCCAAACCGATCGCAACTCATTGCGAGCATACAATACTAGTTGATCGCCCATGTGAGCTGAACCAGGCTGGGTTGCATTCCCGTAAGTCAGCAGTACCTTTGCCCGTACTGGATTGGAAAATTCAACAGCAGCAATGTAACTATCGCCAGCAGCGGGTTGGAAGCGCCCACCCTCAACAGGGAGCAAATCGAGAACTCGGAAAATACCAAACAGTCCTGGGCCCCCGCTAGCCGGTAAATCGACTTTACCATAGTGCAACCGAGCGACTTCTCCCCACGGTATATCCAGCGCCCCATACAAAAACTTCACCGTTGTTGCGGCGGTTGTTAATACCTTCACCGCACTTTCTGGATTCGCTAAACCGTTCGGTGTTGTCAGGGGAGAGTTCTCCTTCCAGGGGGTAGCAAACCAATTGGAGTTGGGCATCATTCTGGCCCAAATCGCAAACAATACCGCCCCTCGACTGTTGGCATCGGCTTTTCGATCCCAAGCGGCTAAGACATCTGCTGCCTCGCGCCCCAAGTCACCCCCTAAGCGTCGCGCTGCCGGGATTAGCTCATCTAAAATTCGATCGGCCAACTCCATCCGAGAGGAGAATTTGTCGGCAATCATCTGCTCATAGCTAATCTTTTTGTCTGCCATCAGCATTTTGACAGAGCGCTGCGCCCGCAAATCCATAAAACGTGGTGCCATATCGAGCGGATAATTTTTGGGATTGAGGACTTGGGGAAATGTTGTCGTCCAAGGTGGATCGTTACAATTTTGCAACCAACCGCTTGCTGGATCGAGGATGCGAGGCAAGTCCCGATAAGGATGAGTTTTCGTCCAGAGAGTGGCTGAGGTGTCACCGGGAACAATGCCTTGCCAGTAGTTCCAATCTCCCTTAGGGTGTATCGGTACCTGGCCGTTGAACAGGTACAGGATATGTCCGTCGCGATCGCTATATAAGATATTGAACATCGGCAACTGCAATCGCTGCAAGGCGGATTCAAATTCGCTCAACTGAGTTGCTCGTGCCATATCCCAAAACTGTTCCACGATATTGGGTTGGTCTAATCCAACGACGCGCAGCGCGATCGCTTGTCCGTCTTTTTGAGCGATAATGGGGCCGTGAAGCGATCGCTGTACGACCAAGGGTTCCTCGCGCAGAGTCCCATTAGCTTGCTTGACTTTCAGGGTTTGCGTTTCGGTTTCAAACGGGCGAACAGTACCATCCCATTGGTAGCCTCCGTTGGCTAGCGTAAGGGCATAGGCATCCCAACCGTCATGGGTGTTGACGGTAAACGTCCAACCCAGGTTATTGTTAAATGCGATCGCCAACATCGGCATTCCCACCAAGGCAACCCCGTAAGCATCCATCTCTGGTGCCGTTAGTTGCGCTTCGTACCATAGATACAAATCCGTCCAGGGTAAGTGTGGGTTAGCCAAGAGCATGGCTTTACCACTAGCTGATTTTGAGGGGGCAATTGCCCAAGCATTCGATCCCACTGAACGGCGACGAGAACTGATATTCGCTACACTCTCAGGGTCAACCACAAAGTTGAAAAGCATAACTCGTTGAATGTGAGCGAGTACATCCACCCCATTCACCGGCAACACCGGCTCAACTTCATCGCTAATTAAATCGGCATGTTCCTTGGCATATGCATTGATTCCCGCCGCAAACGCATCCAGATAACCGCGCACCGTCGGGTTTTGTGCCTTGTACCATTCCTGTGCGCGAGACGGAACGCCCATAGTTCTAACATACCGATCTGATTGTAGATACGTCTCGCCCAAATACTCGGCCGCTCGTCCTCGTGCTTGTCCATACAGCCGCAAAATTAAGTCACCATGACTTTGCATCTGCGCCCAACCAAATGCCCGAAATAACCCTTGAGCATCTTTTCCATAAATATGCGGCACCCCCCAGTTGTCCCAGAGAATTTCTGTACGCTCTGAACCAACAGCCGGATTGCGAAGGCTGAATAATACCGTCAGAACACAGCAAAGCACCAGCAAGGCAAACCAGAGGAATGGTTGCCGGAGGCGAGGGAAACGGAGTTGAGCAACGGTCATGCTTGAGTCAAAGAACGCTAAAAAATAATCAATACTGAAATCAGTCTCGGGATGTGAGCTTCTCTTCAAGTTAACTAATCCTTGATTAAGTTGAAACTAAAGAAAAGCCCAGCCCCTTAGATTTAATTTCACCACTTAGAGTAACTACAACTTGCGATAGATGACAAAATCCAAGTCGTTTATACAGGCAGCGCAGAGCGATTGCGCGCAGCGCAGCGCCAGAGGCGATTGCGAAACAGATATCGTGGTAATTGGGAGTGGGATTGGTGGTTTAAGCTGTGCGGCGCTGCTAGCGCGGTATGGCTTTGGGGTAACTGTCTGCGAGAGTCACTCTATCCCTGGTGGTGCCGCGCATTCGTTTGAGCGCAATGGATTCAAGTTTGATTCGGGCCCATCGCTCTATTCGGGTTTATCGTATAGCCCCTCTGCTAACCCTCTGCGACAAGTGCTAGATGCGATTGGTGAGACGCTGCCGTGCGTGACTTACGATACCTGGGGATGCTGCCTGCCGGAAGGGGATTTTGACACATCCGTGGGTGCCGAGCAATTTTGTCAGGTACTGCAAAAGTTCCGGGGCGATAAGGCGGTAGCCGAATGGCGAGAGCTTCAGCGCGTGATGGAACCCTTTGCCAGTGCTGCTGTAGCAATTCCGCCTGCTGCTTTGCGCTTCGATTGGGGCGCAATGCTCACAACAGGTCGATTTGCTCCGTCTTTAGTCCGGCATGCTGCTAATGTCGCTAAGCTAACAGGCCCGTTTAGCCGCATAATGGACGACGTTGTCAATGACCCGTTTACGCGCAACTGGCTCGACATGCTGTGTTTCCTTCTCTCCGGACTGCCAGCGAATGGTACCAGTGCAGCGGAGGGGGCATTTATGTTTGCAGACTGGTATCGACCGGGCGTAGTGTTGGAC
>DATNPC010000546.1:0-8049 GCA_036703375.1 Allocoleopsis sp. | reverse complement strand
GGCTGTTCGGGAACGCCTAAATTAGCCGCATTGGCGAGAACTGCAAGTGCCTGTACTCTGGGAATCGGTTGAGACGGTTGAAAGGTACCGTCAGGATAGCCACTAAAAAATTCTCGCTGATAGGCATCTCGAATGGCTTTGTAAGCCCAGTAACTGGTTGACACATCTTTAAATGCGATCGCACTACGCTTTACGGGTGCATTCGGAAAGGCATTGAGCATGAAGACGGCAAATTCAGCACGAGTGACAGTGGAGTTCGGCTGAAAGCGCCCATCCGGATAACCACTGACGAGCTTTTGTGACTTAAGTTGGTCGATACAAGTATTTGCCCAATGATTGTTAATGTCAGAAAACCCGAGAGCTTTCTGTGCGAGAAGGATACCTAAAAGAGCGATAATTGCTGAACTTTTCTGGATCAACTGAAAGTGATAATGCATGTTTGGTTTGTTGCGAACTCAATTCTACACCGATCAATACTGCATTAGCAGCACATAGTTCTCTGGAAAATTAAGTTTCTACTTTAATATGTTCGGCAGTTCAACTAAGTTTATTTCAAAGGGCTGCGACTTATAAGGTGTATGGATTTGAGCAATTGATAGTCTATTTTGTCAATCTATTTAAGATATTTATTGTTTAAATGAGCTATGATAGTAAGTGTCAAGTCTAAACGAGGGAACCCATGAGCTACACCAAAACAAAAGGGAAAACCCTCAACTTCAATGAAGATCGTTAGAGTGACAGCAGTGAACTAATACCTGCCGAATTTCAAGCAAGTAGTTATCAGGATAATAGCCAACGTTTGAGAATCTTTTTCTGAAATTAGAACACTATACTTTTACCGTTCGCGAACGATACCTTCTAAGAATAAATTATTAAATTTTTCTTGATATGACTGTCTCTAATTATCTAAACAGTTGTATCAAAGCATAGCTTTTGAGAAATTCGATATAATCCAAGCTTCGGAGTTAATGTTCATTTTACGAGACGGAATATCCGTTCAAATCAACTATTTTTATATGTGAGAGGATAACAATATGGATGGTCAAGAGATTTTGAAACTCTACGCAACAGGACAACGAGATTTTAGTCGGGTCAGCTTAGTTCAAGTCTGCCTGACGAATGCAAAGCTAATTGGTGCAGATTTGATTGGAGCCGATTTACGCGGGGCAGACTTGACGCAGGCTCAGCTCAATCAAGCGAAGCTGAATCAAGCAAATTTAGCCGATGCAGAAATGATTCAAGTCTGCTTAACTCATGCAGATTTGAGTGGTGCAGACCTCAGTGGAGCGGATTTGACTCATGCAGATTTGAGCGGTGCAGACCTCAGTGGGGCCAAGCTAGGGGGGACAGATTTGAGGAAAGCAGACTTGGGTAATGCAGATCTGAGCGGTGTTGATTTACGGGGTGCAGATTTGACTGGAGCTAATTTGAGGGAAGCCAACCTCAGCGGCGCAGACCTGGATGGGGCGTATCTGGGTGAGGCAGATTTGACAGGAGCAAATCTTCAAGAAGCAAATATGAACAGAACAGGGCTGAATAGAACCAAAATGCCCGATGGAACTGTTCATAACTAGTGAATTCTGATCTGTTGCAGACATTGAAGTGCTAGACGCTCACAATTGCTGTGTGAACTATCAAAAATATAACCGTTCTTGGAGTTTTTATGTCCTCCTCCTTAGCTCAGGGTACTATCGTCACGATCATTGGTGAAGCAGTATTGCAGGATCGTCTGATACGCCTGCTAACCAAACTTGGTGTGTCCGGCTATACGATTATTCCGGCACAGGGCGCAGGTAGTCATGGTAAGCGTATGGGCGATATGGCTGGCTATAACACCAACATTGAACTCAAAACTATCGTTACCTCAGAAATATCCGATCAATTGCTGGAAGACTTGAAGCCGTTCCAAGCGACTCACGCCTTGATTGCTTTCCGGCAAACTGTAGAAGGTTTGTTTGATTAGATGGGTCTTTGTGGTGGCTGACATGGGTATCATCCACATCATTAGATACTGTTCGAGCGGGATTGCTATCCCATTTAAATTTCAAACTGTTAAAAATTACAAAAATACACAATCCTGATTGACTACACAATCCCTACCGTTGCATCACTCTTACCTCAAGACTTGAGATGCGATTTTGCGATCGCATCATCATGCTTGGGATAGATAAAATTTGAGAGCGCTGTAACTTAGGGTTACTGTAGTTACTTTAATAGAAGGTACTTTTTTAAATGTTAGCTTTAATCGTTGCTCCCCTAAAATCAACTCTTCAGTTGAGCCGGAGTTTAAGTCTACCAACCACGAATACGAGCGATCGAAGCATGACAAATCAGCATATCTGCCCCTGCTGTTCCTACGTTTTACTTCGCCACATACGATTGAGTGGTGTGTACTGGCGTTGTAGTCATTGTCATGAAGTGATGCCTGATTGGTCATAATTGTAGAAGATGCGGAGAAACCTCTTAGACTCACACTGGTCGAGAGTGAGATGGTTCCCGCGATCGCAATGTGTTATATTCATCCTGAACGTGAAGCAGTAAGGCTCAACGTTTAGACGCTTGGGGGTAAAGCAAACAACCCATTCGTATCTGGCTCGAAGTCTATCTCTCGAACAACCGCATCAACGTTCAACGCGCCGTAAATGTGCGGGAAAATCCATCCCTCTGGGTCAGTCACTTCCTCAAATACAACTTTAGCTGCAACCTTGTCTAGGTCGATGTAGAGTAGTACAAGATTGGATTGACCTCGGAACAGACGATTCGCTACCTCGATCGCTGTTTCGGGTGTAGAGCAGTGGATAAATCCTTCTGTTTGGAGCGACTGAGGCGCGTAACTGTTCTGTTGTTTGGCTTTTCT
This sequence comes from Allocoleopsis sp., assembly GCA_036703375.1. Classification (GTDB taxonomy): domain Bacteria; phylum Cyanobacteriota; class Cyanobacteriia; order Cyanobacteriales; family Coleofasciculaceae; genus DATNPC01. The sequence goes on along the minus strand of DATNPC010000546.1, from coordinate 5,192 downwards.
CCAGGCTTCTTTTTCCACAATGTGCAAAATGAGGGGCATGTCTGTCCTTGAAGACATCCAAATGTGTCGAAGAGTGGATTAATAGTGAATAATTGAAGGGAGGATGAGAAAAAGCGATCGCTTCTTCTCACTCCTCTACTATGGCGTGTAACCACAGACATTTTCTATTTGCCGACACCCAAAACAGTGCTAACGGAACGAGCAATGTTATCCGGTTGCATCGCATCCATTGCCGCTGTAGGCTCATAGCCGCAATGCACCATACAATCTACACATTTGGGATTCCCGCTAGCTCGACCGTATTGGCTCCAGTCGGTGTTTGCTAGCAATTCTTTGAACGTGGTGTAATACCCTTCATTCAGGAGATAGCAAGGCTTTTGCCAACCGAGAACGCTGTAACTTGGACTGCCCCAAGGAGTACATTCGTAGTCTTTCTCCCCAGTGAGAAAATCTAAAAAGAGGGGATTGTGGTTAAAGTTCCAGTTCTTTTTACCAGCTTTGTAGGGAGCTAAGATTTCCCGGAAGAGGGCTTTCGTTTGTTCGCGCTTGAGGAAATGCTCTTGGTCGGGAGCCCACTCATAGCTGTAGCCAGGGGAAATCATCATGCCATCGATATTTAGCGTAGCCAGGAAGTCAAAGAACTCCTGCATTTGCTTGGGTTCAGTACCCTCAAAAATTGTGGTGTTCGTGGTGACGCGAAATCCTTTTGCTTTAGCAGCACGAATTGCTTTAACCGCAATGTCGAAGACTCCTTTTCGATCGACGCACTGATCGTGCAACTCCTGTAAACCATCCAAATGGACGCTGAATGTCAGATAGGGCGAGGGCTGAAACTTATCCAAGCTCTTTTCCAGCAGTAACCCATTCGTGCATAAGTAAACGAATTTCCGACGCTCTACTAACCCCTTGACAATGGCATCAATTTGTGGATGCAGCAGAGGTTCGCCTCCAGGAATGGAGACAATTGGCGCACCGCACTCCTCTACAGCAGCAAAGCACTCTTCTGGGCTTAAGTGTTGCTTGAGGATTTCTGCTGGATGTTGGATTTTGCCGCAGCCGGAACAGGCTAAATTACACCGGAACAAGGGCTCCAACATCAAAACCAAAGGGAAACGCTTGCGACCCTTGAGACGCTGAGTCAGCAAGTATTTTCCAACTTCTATCGCTTGTTGTAATTGAATCGACATTTCTCTCCCCTCACCTTAATGTAGGCACCTTAAGCAGCGATCGAGCGATTGTTAGACCCTTTGCAAAAGTTAATTGTAATAATGTACCAGTAGGGCTTACCTCTGGGGTTGTGCCACTTATGCAAGACGTCTATCCAGTGAGTTTTAGCGAAATGTAGCATTGTTACTGTTCGCAAAATGCCAAAAAGCTAGCCTCACGACCCTAGAGCAACGTAGCCCTCACTCACAAACCAGTTTACGGCATCTGTCAAAGCTGTCTCGATCGAGGTCTGAGGTAGACCTAATTCTTGTACTGCTTTCGAGGCATCGTAGTACATGGGTTGCAGCGACATGCGTACTCCATCCAGAGGAATCGAGGGCGGTTTGCCCAAGGGCGCAAGCACTCGCTCGTCGAACCAAGCTAAGCCGAGAGGCAACCAGGCAGGAACCGTTTGTTGAGGTGCGCTCAAACCTGTGATTTCGGAAAGGCGATCGAGTAGAGTTTTCAGCGACAGGTTTTTGTGACCTAAAATGTAGCGATCGCCTGTTTTTCCGCGCTCTAATGCGAGCAAGTGTCCCCGTGCCACGTCGCGCACGTCGATAAAATTCAAACCCGTATTTAGGTAAGCTGGCATTTGCCGTCGCAAGAAGCGCAGAATAATATCCCCGGTTGGAGTGGGCTTGATGTCCCAAGGTCCGATTGGCGTGCTGGGATTGACGATGACAATATCTTGACCGGCTTCAACCGCTTGTTTGGCTTCCTGTTCGGCAAGGAATTTGGACTTTTTGTAATGACCAACCAGTTTTTCTAAAGGACTTTGATGAGTTTCATCAACCGTTGTGCCGAGTTCGCCCACTCCAATGGCAGCGACTGAACTGGTGTAAACTGTGCGATCGATACCCGCGAGACGAGCCGCCGCCAAAACATTGCGCGTTCCCAATACATTACTGCGATAAAGTACGTCTCGGTCAGCTTGCCACAGCGAATAGTGGGCAGCAACGTGAAAGAGTACTTGGCACCCGCTCATCTTCTGCGACAAATCCGGGTCATTCAGATCGCCTTTGACAATCTCTACGTCTAGAGAGTGCAAATTGTCTAAGGTGCTGGTGGGACGAACCAGCGCACGCACGGCATACCCTTGAGACAGTAGCAACCTCACCAAATTAGCACCGATGAAACCTGTTCCCCCGGTCACGAACGCTCGAATTGCCATCAGTTGCAGCTCCTTGATGTAACTCTGTTAAACTCGCTAACAAAAACCTTCATTTGCCTCGGACTGAAAAAACATTTTTGTATTGTCGCCGCATGAGCAATCCCATCAAAATCGGCTCGCAAGCCCATAAGGAATTATTCTGCCAGAGCTTTATCGCCAGCCACCGCGAATATGAACCGGAGACAATGGCATGGCCGGAGTTGGATACTGAAACGCTCGATCGCTTGCGTAAGATTCCGTTTTGGGATGAAGCGTTTAGAACCGAACGGAAGGCAGGGGTGATGATTGACGCTTATGCCCAAACGATAAGCGATCCGCTGTTACGAGATGCGATCGCACTTCAGGCGGCTGAAGAAGCCCGCCACGCGCGATTGATCGAGACGCTGATTAAACGGTACGGACTCGAAACCCAGGAACCTCCAGAACCGGAAATTCCCTCAGATGTCGAGCAAGCCTTTATCCAATTTGGTTTTGGGGAGTGTTTCGATTCTTTCTTTGCTTTTGGATTATTTGCGATCGCGCGTCAGTCCGGTTTTTTCCCAGATGCCTTTTTTACCATCTTTGACCCGATTATTGACGAGGAAGCACGCCACATTGTATTTTTCGTCAACTGGCTCGCTTACGTGCAGGTTCAAAACGGTCGAGGCGCAAGCTTAGTACGAGGCATTCATTCACTCTGGCATTACAGGGGCGCTTTGCAGCGTCGTCTGGGCTCCTTCAGCAGTACCAAAACTAAGAGTTCCGGTAGCCGTAAAGGGTTTACAGCCAGTGGCGCGAGTTCGGTTGCCGTTAACCTGACACCAGAGCTATTTCTCTCCACCTGTCTTCAGGAAAACGAGCGACGCATGAGTGTCTACGACGAACGGTTACTGCGTCCAGAAGTCATGCCCATCCTCACCTCAATGGCATACCGCACGCTCAAGCTCTTACCTCAGCGTAAGAAGCCTAGTCCTGTAGCAGCCTGAGATGAGGACTCGTTCAATCCCACAGTCAAGCCGTTCAAGTAGGGTTCGCCATCAGTAGTCAGTGGTTCGTTGCAACGGACAACGGGCTACTGACTGCCTTACTTTTTGAGAAAACTTTATGTCCTAAAACGAGAAACTAAAGTTTTTCAGGCTTTGATTGGCTCTTGCTGAAAACTTGTTTGAAACAAGAGGGTGATTTGTCAAAAATTCTATAGATACCTTGAGAATTTTAGCGGCTTGGAGAATGCGTGAAATTTTGACGGGACAATAAGTATAGAGGCTTGAAACCCAGCCCAGCACTACTTTCAGAATTGGTAGGTGTGAAATCGCTTCGTTTGTGCATCAAGCCTCTGTAGCTTGCAGGAGGAAGAACTAGTGTTAGAGCACTACAGATGCGCGATCGGTACATTAACGAATTACTTAGATACACAACAGGTTCTCAATGAACTCCAACATGCTGGAGTCCCTACTCGCCAGATTTCTATCGTTCCTATCAATTCTGAAGAGACAACCCGCGAAGACGAGCTGAAGGACGTTAAGACTAGCGATCGCATTGAGGACAACCAACAAGAGGACGTCGATGAAGACGAAGACATAGGGGTAATGCCAGCCGTGCTAATCGGTAGTCTGCTGGGGTCGGTTGGGGGTTGCTTAGCAGGTCTGGGGCTTTTGCTGACACCTGGAGTTGGTGTGGTTTTAGCGCTGGGAACTTGGGGAACGACTCTGATTTCAACGATCGCAGGTGCTGGGATTGGTATTGTAGGCTGCGGCTTGATCGGAGCTTTAGCGAGTAGGAAACCTTGCCAAGACCCAGCTGAGGAGAATTTTGCTGGCTACCCAGGTCATGAATACTTGCTCGTGGTAGAAGGAACGGACGAGCAAGTGCATCAGGCTGAGTCTATCCTTGAGCGGTTAAACAAAACCTACTTAAAGACCAACCTGCCGTCACTATCAGAACATCCTCTACTCGACTTTTTTAAAACGTCTAATGTCTGGAAATCTTGGTAGAAAACCATACTTAGTTAATTACTGAACTGATGCTCTAGGTTACCGTTTCTATGCGATCGCGCCTATGTCGCGATCGAGTCAGAATTGCTGTAGGTACTGACTTTTTTATTGCTTGCTATAATTAGTGCAAAAAATTGACTGATTTACCGTAGTTTAAGGAAACGGCTGGCAAAAGTCAAGCATCCTAACTCAAATTGCCTCCCAGCGAGTTTGGCGATCGCTTGTCAAGACATCATCGGAAGTACAGAAAACTCTTTTGGTTAAGAATAGGTTAAAAATAGATTAACCTTAGGTAAGAATAGTAGCTAGACATCAACAATTCGCTGTCCTCATCCCGTGTTTGACACGCGAACTGGCGGGTTGAAGAAATGCTGTTTATCTAGATAGGAGTGCTGACGATGGGTTCTATGTTAATTCATTCCAACGATTGGGAGACTCTGCTGTTTAGAGTGACACTAGCGCTACTGGTTGGTTGCTTGATTGGAATGAACCGTCAGCAGGGAGGTAGACCAGCGGGAATCAGAACGTTCATGCTGGTCAGCATGGGAGCCGCTTTGTTCGTGATGATTCCGTTGCAAGCTGAGGGAGATAGTCCCTATGCAGCTACGAATGCCCTGAGTCGAACTATTCAAGGTGTTGCTACAGGTGTGGGTTTTATCGGAGCTGGGATGATTTTGCAACAATCCCGTAAAGGTCTGGGTCAGTTGGAAGTTAAGGGGTTAACAACTGCCGCCACTATCTGGGTTGCCGCCGGATTAGGAGCCGCTATTGGTTGTGGTCTATGGCAAATGAGTTTAATTGGCGCGATCGGGACATTGATTACACTGAGTGGAGTGAAG